>JBDGUC010000050.1:0-28787 GCA_042216285.1 Haloferacaceae archaeon | reverse complement strand
GCCGCTGGCTATCGCGCACGTACGGACCGCTCCGTCGAACTGATGGAGGAGATGGAGCCTGCGACGGCCGAAGCCAACGAGCGGTTGGGGGATGTGCCCGCATGGAACGATGAGGAATGACGGGCGTAGACGACGAGCCGCCGTTCGATTCGACGCCAGTCCGACGGGGAGACGTCGTCATCGTGCAGTTCAATCCGACACGCGGCTCGGAACAGCGTGGTACACGACCGTGTGTCGTCGTGCAGAACGACACCGGAAACGCGAACGCCCCAACGACGATCGTCGCCCCGTGTACGACGAGTTACGACGAAGGTGGGTATCCGTTCGAGGTCGAACTGGAGGCGGCGAATACGCCGCTACGGGAGGATTCGGTCGTGGACTGTAGCCAGCTTCGGACGGTGGACCTGGCCGAACGGATCACGAAGAACGTCGGGTCGATCCCCGCAACGAAGGTCTCCGAGCTGGACCGCGCACTGAAGATCAGTTTGGGGCTGACACGGTAGCCCATCGTCGAGTGAGGAAGGCTTTTGGGCCTCATTCGGCTAGCAGGGGTATGGACTCCCCGTTCGAGATTCTGCGGATCGATCCGGGCGCCGACGAAGGGGAGATCGATCGGGCCTTCAAGCGACGAGTGAAGGAGGCCCACCCCGACCAGGGCGGATCGGTGCGGGAGTTCCAGCTGGTCACCGCGGCGTACGAGGAACTCACGTCGGAGGGGTCAGCCGACGTCGGACCGGACGTCGGCTCGGACGAGGATCCGCGGCGGGCAGGCGCCGGCGCCGACCGGTGGCGAGCGCGAGCGGATTCGCGCGCCGACTCGACCCCGACGGCCGACCGGGACCGGGTCGAGACCAGGGTCGAGTACCTCGATTACGAGGTGCTCGACGACTACGGGTGGGATCTGGACGACCCGGACCTGTTCGAGAAGGCGTCGGAGGCGGGACTCGATCACGGGGCCTGTGGCCGGTTCGTGGTGCAGTCCGACGAGTCACTGCTGGAGGCCGCGGAGAATCGAGGGTTCACGTGGCCCTACGCCTGCCGCGGGGGGGCGTGTGCGAACTGCGCGGTCGCGGTCAGAGAGGGCGACCTGTCGATGCCCGTCAGTCACGTGTTGCCCCCGGAGATGACCGAGCGCGGGATCCGACTCTCCTGTGTCGGCGCGCCGACGACGAGAAAGATGCAGGTCGTCTACAACCTCAAACACCTGCCGTCGCTGGAGGAACTCCGCCTGCCGCCCAGCCCGTTCGAGCGGGCCCACCTCAACGACTGAGAGCGGGCGGAGGCGGCACGCGTCGTCGCCACACGCCTACGCCCGCCGGACGGTCCGCCGCTCGGTCCCGTCCGACCAGCGCAGGACCACGGGTAGTTCGTCGCCGTCGCCGAAATGCGCCTCGACCGGTGGGTGGCCGGTGACCGTCTCCCCGACGGGGACGTCAAGCGTGACTTCCGGCTGGTCGGAGATCAGCGCGTTCCCCACCTCGGCGAGGAAGGTGCCGTCCCGGTCGCCGTCGTTGCCGACCGAGAGCGTCGCCTCGAACTCGTCGTCGGGGACGGCCGTCTCGGGGACGGAAAACGACTCGACGGCGAAGTCGGGGGCCGCACCGAGCGCCTCGACGAGGTCGGATCCGAGGGACCAGCGCACCGCCGGCCCGTCGTCGGGGGACCAGACGACCGCCGCGCGCGACGGGGAGGGGTCGGTCGGGACCGGGTAGCCGAACCGCTGTCGTCGCCCGTCGGCGTTGGTCTCGCCGTGGACGTACTGCCGGTCCGAGCGGTCGAGCGTGTCGGTCCGGACGAAGATGTTCAGGTCGGTCGGGTCCGGTGCCCCGTCGCCGTCGACCGCCACGTCCGCGACGAGGAACTGCGATCCGGACTCCCAGACCGGATCGATGTGGACGCCGAACCGCAGGACGCCCTGCTGGACGCCCACGGGGTCGACGGTCAGCGACCAGCCGTCGGCCGTCTCGTAACGCTCGCCGGGCGCGCGGCGGACGGGGCCGTCGGGCGGCGTGGTGGTTCGTCTCGGCGTCTCGTCGATCGTCGTCCCGGCGGTCGTCTGCTCGTCGGTCGTCGCGTCGTCGCCGGCGGACGATCCGAGACAGCCGCCGACGGTCAGCGTGGGGCCGGCGAGCGCGAGCAGTCGCCGGCGCGTGACTGGAGGGCGCATCGTCGACCGATCGACCGGGCGGCGGTAAGTGCTTCGTGGTGGCTCAGCCAGGGTCTCTCCGGGGTCGACGGGGGCGGCGGCAGCGGCGGCGGGGCCGTCCCGACGCAATCAAAAGGACGGCCGACGTGGGCGGAGCCATGGACTACCAGGAGGCAGCGGAGTTCCTCCTCGACCTCCGACGGTTCGGGGTGAGCCCGGGCACCGATTCGATCCGGGAACTCCTGGCCGACCTCGACGACCCCCACGAGGGCCTGACGTTCGTCCAGGTCGCGGGGTCGAACGGCAAGGGAAGCACGGCCCGGATGGTCGAGTCCTGCCTGCGGGAGGCGGGCTACCGGGTCGGACTCTACACCTCGCCCCATCTGGAGGACCTCCGCGAGCGGGTCCGCGTCGACGGCCGGAAGGTCCCCCGGGCGGCGGTCGCGTCGTTCGTCGAGCGGGCCCGCCCCCTCCTCGTCGAACGGGCGGCGGCGGGCGATCCGGTCACGTTCTTCGAGGCGATGACGGCCCTCGCGCTCTGGCGGTTCGACCGGGGCGACTGCGACGTCGCCGTGCTGGAGGTCGGTCTCGGCGGGCGGTACGACGCGACCAGCGTCGTCGATCCGGCGGCCGCCGCGGTGACGAACGTCTCCCTGGAGCACACCCAGGTGCTCGGCGACACCGTCGAGGCCATCGCGGCCGAGATGGCGGCCGTCGAACCGGCGGACGGACCGCTGGTGACCGCGGCGACCGGCGGGGCGCTCGACGCCCTCCGCGACGAGACCGGGGACCTGATCACCGTCGGCGAGGGGCAAGCGGCCGACGTGCGCGTGGCCTACCGCGGACGGACCGACACCGACGAGTCGGCAGTCGAGGTCGACGCCGGCGAGTGGCGGGTCGAGGCCCGCGTCCCGGTGCTCGGCGCCTGTCAGGCGCGCAACGCCGGGGTGGCGGCGGTCCTCGTGTGTCGGGCCGCGTCGGTCCTCGACGGTCCCGCCGTCGACGCCGACGTCCTCGAACGGGGGCTCCGGGGGGCCCACTGGCCCGGCCGGTTCGAGGTGATGGAGCGGGCGCCGCTGACGGTGCTCGACGGCGCCCACAACCCGGAGGCGTGCGTGGTGACGACCGCGACGCTCGCCGAGTTCGACTACGACGACCTGCACGTCGTCTTCGCCGCGATGCACGAGAAGGATCACGCCGGGATGGTCGAGGCGCTTCCGGCGCCGGCCTCGGTCCACACGTGCGCGCCGACGATCGACCGCGCCGAGGACCCCGCCGTGCTCGCGGCGGTCTGGGAGCGCGAATCCGACGTGGGGTCGGGAGTCGTCAAGGCCGGCGACGCGGTCGGCGACGCGCTCCGTGCGGCCCGCGACCGGGCGGGCGACGACGACTGCGTGCTCGTCGTCGGATCGCTGTTCGCGGTCGCGGAGGCGCGCGAGCGCTGGATCCGGGCCGTCAGACCCCTGACCGCCGCCGACGGCGACGCGGCCGCGACGGGTGCCCGCGACGCCGGCGCGCCGACCGTCGAGGTCGAGCGAGTGCGCGAGCGCGGTGCCGGCCGGACGGTCGCGCTCCGCCTCGACCGCCGCCGGGCCGAACGCCTCCGGGCCCTGGCCAGCGACGCCGGGGTCGCGCCGGCGGTGCGCGCCGGCCGGGCCGACGGCGAACTCGTCGAAGTGGTCCTGGCCGGCCCGCGCGACCGCTTTCGGGCGCTCGTGGACGCGCTCTCGGAGGCCGGCGACGCCCTCCCCGGCGTCGGGGACGACCTCCGGCGGACGCTCGGCCTCGACGACGGCCGACCCCGCCACGGCTACCCCTGGGAGGAGGGCACCGCCGTGATGGGAGTTCTGAACGTCACCCCCGACAGCTTCCACGACGGCGGCGAGTACCGCGACCCGGCGGCGGCCGTCGAGCGGGCCGAGCGGATGGCCGCCGCCGGGGCGGACGTGATCGACGTGGGCGGGGAGTCGACCCGTCCCGGCGCGAATCCGGTGAGCGTCGAGGCGGAACTCGACCGCGTGCTCCCGGTGATCGAGGCGGTCGCGGGGACGGACGCGCTGGTCTCGATCGACACGCGCAAGGCCGCGGTCGGACGGGCGGCCCTCGACGCCGGTGCCGACGTGCTCAACGACGTGACCGGGCTGGAGGACCCCGAGATGCGCTTTCTGGCGGCCGAGCGGGGGGTCCCGATCGTCGTGATGCACAGCATCGACGCGCCGGTCGTCCCCGGCAAGGAGGTGGCCTACGACGACGTGGTCGCCGACGTGACCGACGAACTCCGCGAGCGCGTCCTGCTGGCCACGAAGGCCGGCGTCCCGCGCGAGAAGGTGATCGTCGATCCGGGGCTCGGCTTCGGGAAGTCGGCGGCCGAGAACTTCGCGCTGCTCGGCCGCCTCGACGAACTCCGGGCGCTCGGCTGTCCCGTGTTGATCGGCCACTCCCACAAGTCGATGTTCGACCTGGTCGACCGGGGCGCGGGCGAGCGCCTGCCGGCGACGGTGGCCGCGACGGCCCTCGCGGCCGACCGCGGGGCCGACCTGGTGCGCGTCCACGACGTGCCCGAGAACGTCGCCGCCGTACGGACGGCGCTCGCGGCCCGGGACCCGACCCGGTTCGCCGGCCGAGACGAGGGGGAGTGACGGCCGGAAGTCCCGCTCACCCGGAGAGGGCGGTAGCCAGTTCCGCCCGGGTCCGTTCGTACTCCTCGGGATCGAGGATCTCGAAGTACGCCTCCCCGACGGCGAGCATCGGCCGGGCCGGAAGCGCGACGTTCCCGATGGTCGGGTTGGTCGCACTTCGCACGGGCCGCCCGAGGTCCTCGCCCTCCAGGGTCGCCGATCCGGTCGCGATCGGATACATCCGGCGCGGGAGCAGGATGGCGTGCTGGCCGTTGGGGACGGTGCCGACGAAGGTCACGTCGCCGACGCCGAACACCCGGTCGGCGACGCGGGCGGCCCGCGATGCCACGCCGGGGAGACGCCACAGGGAGGCCGGAACGCGCGCCCCGACGGCGTTGGCGATCCGGGCCGACGGCGGGGCGTCGAGTTCGACGGTCAGGCGGAGTTCGGGGCGATCCATCTCGACGCGGAGTGCCATCGGCCCGATCCACGTGACCGCGACGTCCGCGGACGCGACGCGATCCGCCGCCGCCCCGTAGTACCGGGGGCACGCGATGTCGTGGCGCGGACCGTCGACGTAGATCGACCACCGGCCGTCCGGAGTCCGGTGCCAGACCGTCCGGTAGGGCGCGAAGTCGTTCTCGGGGAACACGCGGAGGGCCAGGACGTGCCCGCCGTCGAACGGGAGGCCGTAGATGCCGTAGCCACGGATGCGTTCGTACCCCCGGACCGGGGAGGGGCGGATCGACGGACGGATCCGCCCGACCACCGCCGCCACGCCACCCGTCCGACCCGTGGCCCGCGTCCGGGCGACCGTGCCGTTCGTCGAAGACATGCGGGAACTAACGCGCCGTGCGGGGATAAGCTCTCACCGCGCACGGCGGGCGTGGCCGACGCGGGCCGCGCCGGCTCGACCGGACGGGTGCGGGCCCACGGATCCATCCCGAACGGAGGTCGACGACCACGGACTCCGCCGCCGACGAGGTTTAACCCCCGCCGGCCCGTATCCGTCCCCGTGTGCACGCTCGTCCTCGCGTGGCGGGTCTTCGACGACGCGCCCGTAGTCGTCGCGGCCAACCGCGACGAGGCGACGGGTCGCTCCTCCGAGCCGCCGTCGCGCCGCGGCGGCGGGGAGGACCCGACGTTCGTCGCCCCGCGGGACGCCGAGGCGGGGGGAACCTGGATCGGATACAACGAGCGCGGGCTCTACGTCGGGCTGGCCAACCGCTGGGTCGGCGGACTCGCGGGCGAGCGCTCCCGGGGACTGCTCGTCGACGACGCCCTCCGCCAGCCGGGCGCCGAGGCGGCCGTCCGGCTGATCGAGCGCGCCGTCGAGCGCGACGAGTACGAGGGGTTCGCGGCGGTGCTGGCCGACGACCGCGGGGCGTTCCTCGTCGAGTGGGACGGCCGCCTGGCGGTGGTCCGACTCGACCCCGGCGTCCACGTGATCGTCAACGTCGGCGCCGCGCTGGGCGGCGGCGGAGCGACGCGGGACCGCTTTTTCGTCCCCCCGGATCGACCGGAGGTCGGCGAACGGCAGGCCGAGAACGCCCGTCGGGTGCGTGGAGCACTCGTCCCGGAGCCGGGCGAGACGGCGACGGCGTGGCTCGACCGCGCGGCGGCCGTACTCGCCGACCACGAGTTCGGGGTCTGCGTCCACGGCGACGGCTACGGCACCCGCTCCTCGTCGCTGATCGCGCTCGGCGAAGAGGGGACGGCGACCTACCGGTTCGCCGACGGCCCGCCCTGCCGGACGGCCTACGTCGCGGTGACGGAAGGGCTCTGACCTCGCGTGGGGCCGCCGGCGCCCGGGCGATCCTCGCAAAAGTTAACTCACCGGAGAAGGTAGCTCTCCCGTGACCCGTTACCGACCGACCGCGCCGGAGGTGACCGCATGAGCACGGCCGAGGCGGAAGCCGACCTCTCCGAGGAGGAGCGCGAGGGGCTCGAACTGGTCCGCCGCGAGGGCGGCATCCACCAGAGCGACTTCTGGAAGGAACTCGGGATCTCCTCGCGCCAGGGGAGCCGCGTCGCCGAGTCGCTCGTCGAGAAGGGACTGATCGAGCGCGACCAGGCCGTCTACGAGGGCCACAACACCTACTTCCTCCACCCGACCGCGAAGGACCTCGACTTCTCGCTCCTGATGGCCGGCGACATGCTCTCGCCGTTCATCGGCGAGGAGGAGGTCGATCCGAACAGCGACGCCTTCTCGCAGTGGCTGATGAACCTCGCCTACGAGGAGTACTGAGCGCGAGAGAACGGAACGGCCGACGATCCGCGGCGCTACTCCTCGTCCGCGTCGCCGCCGTCGCCCTCGTCCGTCTCCGTCTCGTCCACCGATGGCAGGAGATCGAGTTCGGTCAGGTGGTCGTCGATCTCGTCGTTGGACAGTTCGCGGAACGTCTCGGTGTCGGTCGCCACGGTCGCCACGTCGACGCCCGACGGTTCGAGTTCGTCGTCGTTGGCCGAGGCGATGGTCCGGAGCGCGAGGTCGACGCCGCCGTCGAGCGAGAGGTCGTCGCTGTAATGTTCTTCGAGGAAGTCCTGGAGCTTCGAGCGGTCGGCGCCGATCGAGACGGCCTTCCACTCGTAGGGCGTCCCCGAGGGGTCGGTCTCGTAGAGCCGGGGGGATCCGTCCTCGATCCCGGCGATGAGGAGCGCGACGCCGAACGGGCGGGCGCCGCCGACCTGGGTGAACTGCTGGATGTGGTCGGTCACCTCCTTGGTGAGCGTCTCGATGCCGATCGGCTCGCCGTAGCGGAGGCGATTTATCTGGGTACCCCGGCGGGCGTAGTCGATGAGCTGGCGGGCGTCGGCGACGTGGCCCGCGCTGGCGATGCCGATGTGGTCGTCGGCCTTGTGGATCTTCTCGACGCTCGTCGGCTCCATCAGCGGCGAGCGCGAGCGCTTGTCCGCCGCGAGGACGATCCCGCCCTCGGTCCGGACGCCGATGCTGGCCGTTCCCCGCTTGACTGCCTCCCGCGCGTACTCGACCTGATAGAGACGGCCATCGGGGGAGAAGATGGTGATGCCGCGATCGTACGCCTGCTGTTGGGCTTGCCCCTGCATGGTATCACTCGTGACGGAGATCGAGGTCGGTCGCGCCCGCGAACCCCTCCGGAAGCCGCACGTCGACGGCGCCCCCGCGCGTGAGGGCCTCCCGGCTGGCGTTCTCGAACACGACGTGTCTCTCCTCGAACGGTCCGGACCGCCGTCCTAAATACCTTTCCTCACAGGCTCGCACCGTGCCCGAAACCCCCCGGACGTGGACGCCGAGCGGGTGGCCGTCGACCGCGTCGAGACAGGCCAGCGCCGCCCGGGCCTCCTCGACGCGCCCCCGACGCGCCCGCACCGCCGCCTCCCCCTCGCCGTCGGCGAAGGCAAAGCGCAACACCGAGAGGTCGACCCCCGCGCTCCCGGGGTCGCCGAGCAGGCGCCGGGCGCTCTCCCACAGCGCCCGCTGGAACGCCCGCCGGTCGGGGTCGGCGTCGGGCCACGCCTCCAGGCCCACCCCGAGATACCGCCACCGGGGACGGAGGTGCTTGGGGAGGTGTTTCATCCGTCGCCCCCCGGGTCGCGGTCGCCGGAGTCGCCCGTCGGGTCGGCCCCGTCCTCCTCTCCCTCCCGCGCTCCGACCGTCCACACCCCGGGCTGGACGAACGCCTCGCTCGTCCGCTCGCGGTTGCGCCGGGCGAGGCGGCCCCACTCGGCCAGTCCCTCGCGGACGAAGTCGGCGTCGAGACCGACCGCCGCGCCGACGGCGGCGAGGTCGCGTGGCGCCCGGAGCGCGAGGTGGCCCGTCGCCCGCGCGCTGACGACGTGGGGCGCGTCGTACTGCTCGACGAGGTCGGAGAGCAGACGCAGGTCGGCGATCGCGCGGGTTCGTCTGCCGCCCGTCGACCGGAGGACCGGGCCGAGGTCGAACTCGACGCGGACGCCGTTCTCGGCGGCCGCCCGGGCCAGCACGTGGTCGAACAGGTCGGACCCTCCTCCCACTCCGTCGCCGGTCGGCGCGGCGAGCACGTCGACCCGCGCCTGCTCGACGGCGAAGCGATTCAGCGTCGCCGTCCCGCCCCGGACCAGCACCAGGGTGCGTTTCGGCCGGGCCTCGCCGATGGCGCCGCTCGCCGTCGCCGGATCGTCCGCGACGACCTCGACGGCGTCGACCAGGTCCACGCCGTACCGATCGGCCGTCCCCTCCGGGACGGGCGCCGCGCGCGTGCGAACGACGAGCCCCTCGTAGCCCTGTCGCGCCGCGGTGCGGGCGTGGCGGGCGACGGTGCTCTCGCCGTCCGGGCGGGCGTAGACCGCCTCGCAGGGGCCGAGCGACTCGGACACGGGACTCGCCTACTCCGCCCCCGGGTTTGGGCGTTTCGGGCCGGCGGCGCGATGACGTTCGGTGAATCCGTGTTCCGGAACCGGCGCGACGCTCTCCCCTCCCGTTCACGACCTCGACCGATCGATATAGCGACGGTCAGTCCACGTCCGCCCCCTTTTTCCACTCGTCGAGGGCTGCGCCGACCCCTGCGATCAGGAACAGGATCCCGAACCCGAAGGTCACCAGGACGTGTCCCAGTCCCGGACTGTCGACCGCTTCGAAGCCGATCTCGTGGTAGGCATCCCGATAGTGGATGTACGTGTTCGACCCCGAGAGCCTGTCCGGAATCGGTCCGTCGAAGTGTGCCTCGCCGCTATCGAGGGATTTTTTGAACGCCTCCCGACTGTCGGGAGCCAAGGCATCGTACTCGACGACGTTCGCATCGGCGGGGACCTCGCTCCGAGAGATCGTCCCATCGTGGGTGAGCAACGTCCCACTCTGCGGAACTGCAGATGGTGCATGGACGAGAAGAGCTACGCCCACGACGATGAAGAGGGAACTAACAGCGTACTGATCGTTCATGTACGGAGTGCAAACCCGTCTCCTTGAGTGCTTTCTGCCTACGCTTCCGGAGTGGGATCCTCCGCGTGCCACCTGCGCCGTCTTCAGCGGCCGACCGAGTCGACTAACTCGCGTCCGAAGGAAACAGGGTTTCGACGGAGCTACGAAGCGGCAATCGGCCCGGTATCGCCTCCACGCTCCCAAGCGCTATGTGCCCCGCCCCCCTCCAGCCGCCATGATCCAGGAAGGGGACCGCGCTCCGCGGTTCAGGCTCCCGATCGCCCGCGGCCGCGCGTACAACGACGTCGAGACGTTCGACCTCGCCGAGGCGCTCGGGGACGGCCCCGTCGTCCTCGCGTTCTTCCCCGCGGCGTTCACGAGCGGCTGTACCGAAGAACTGCGGGCGTTCACCGCCGACGCACGGGCGTTCGAGGACCTCGACGCCGCCGTCTACGGGATCAGCGTCGACCTCTCCTTTTCCCACAACGAGTTCATCGAGACGGAGGACCTCGACGTGCCGCTCCTCTCGGACCACCGCCGCGAGGTGACCCGGGCGTACGGCGTCGTCTACGAGGGGATGTACGACCACTTCGAGGTGTCCCAGCGGAGCGTCTTCGTCCTCGACGCCGACGGCGTCGTCCGCCACCGGTGGGTGCGCGAGGGCGACAACCCCGACTTCGAGACGTTCGTCGACGACCTGCAGGACGTGGTCCGGGAGGTGCGGGAGACGGACTACCTGAATCAAGGAGAGAGTCCCGCCGTTCACGGCGGGCGTGAATCCGACAACTGCGCGGACCCGTGAGCGGCCAGGGCGTCCGATTCGAGCGCGTCCCGGAGTGCCGTCGCCGCCCGCCGGACCTCCCCGACGCGGACGTACTCGCGGTCGGCGTGGGCGACCGCGCCCTCGTCGTCGGCCAGGACGCCCGGGCCGAAGACGACCGTCGGCGCCGGCGCGAAGTAGGAGGCCTCGGTGGCGGCGGTGAACGGCCGGACCGCGCCGCCCCCGTCGCCCCCGCCACCGCCGGCGACGTCCCCGTCGCCGGCACGCGCCCGGTCGGCCGCGTCGGAAAGCGCCCGGACCAGCGGGTCGTCGGCGGGCGTCCCGAACGCCTCCAGAAACGGCGTCTCGCGGTCGGTCAGGGAGACGGAGACGCCGACCGGGTCCGGGACGGCCGAGCGGACGTGGGCCGCGAGCGCGTCCCGGAACCCCGCGGCCGTCTCGGGCGGGACCGAACGCCGGTCGAAGGTCAGAGCACACTCGGCGGGCACCTGGTTGGTCGCCGCGCCGCCGCGGACGACCGTCGGCGTGAGCGTCGGCGCCCCGAGGGCGTCGTGGGGCGGCGGCGCGGCGTCGGTCCCGTCGAAGGTCCGGACCGCGCGCAGGACGTCCTCCAGCGCCGCGACGGCGTTGACGCCGCTCTCCGGTTCCGCGGCGTGGGCGTTCGTCCCGGTCAGGGTCGCCGTCCCCTCGAACCGCCCCTTCGCGGCGTTGCAGACGTCGAGACCCGTCGGCTCGCCGACGATCCAGCAATCCGCGTCGAGGTCGAGCGCCGCGGCGCCCGTCGAATGGGTCTCCTCGTCGGGCGTGACCGCGAGCGTCAGGCGGCCGGGCGGGTCGGTCGCGAGGAAGGCGTCGAGGATGGCGGCGAGCGGGCCCTTCGCGTCGCAGGCCCCCCGTCCCCGGATCACGTCGCCGTCCCGCGCGAAGGATACGGGGGGCGTCACGGTGTCGACGTGGGTGTTCAGCGCGACGTGTGGCGACCCCTCGCCCCGGGCCGCGAGCGTGTTGCCCGCGTCGTCGACGCGCGCGTCCACGCCGCGGTCGGCGAGCGTCCCGACCAGCAGCGATCGCATCTCGTCCACGTCCTCGTGTGAGGGCGTGCGGACGGCCCGTTCGAGGAAGTCGATCGGATCGAAGGCGCTCACGCCGGTACCTCCAGGTCGGCCGCGAACTCCCGGACGACCGGGCCCGTCAGCGTGGCCGGGCCGTCGTCGGGGACGATCACGAGCAGGTCGCCGCCGGGAGGCGAGACGCGGTGGGGGCCGGGGGCGTCGACGAGTCCGAGCCGTCGGGCGACGGCGACGACGGCGACGGCGCCGGTGCCACAGGCCATCGTCTCGCCCTCGACGCCGCGCTCGTAGGTGCGCTGGCGGAAGGCGACGCCCTCGCCGGTCGCCCCGGTCCCGCCGCCGTCGGCCCGCGCAGCGAGCGTGACGTTCGCACCCTCGGGGAAGACGTCGGCGTGCCGGACCGGGGGCGCGACCTCGTCGAGCGCGACGGCGTCCACGTCGTCGACGAGTGCGACGGCGTGGGGGACGCCGGTGGTGACGGCGGTCACGGTCAGTCCCTCGACTGCCTCCTCGACGAGCGGTCCGTCCGTGGCGAGGGGGACGTCGGCGGGTGCGAAGGAGGGGCGTCCCATCTCGACGGTCGCGCCCGACTCGCGGACGACGGCCCGACGGTCGCCGGCCGGCGTCCGGACGACCGACTCCCCGCGGCCGGTCCGCTCCGTGGCCCACGCGGCCGCACAGCGCGCGCCGTTGCCGCACATGTCGGCGACCGAGCCGTCCGGCTGGACGAGCGTCATCTCCACGCTGACGGGTCGAGCGTCGGGGTCGAGCGAGAGGAAGAGGACGCCGTCTGCGCCCGTTCGCTCGCCACCCACGCCCGTCTCGCGGTCGCAGTGGGTCGCCGCGAACGCCGCGCGGTCCGGGACGTCAGACGCGTTAGCATCGACGATCACGAAGTCGTTGCCGGTGCCGTGGTACTTCTCGACGGCGACGCTATCCATCGTCGACCTCCGTGCGCGTCACGTCGGCGAGCGTCTCCCGGCGGCGGACGAGGCGGGCCTCGCCGTCCGCGAGCGCCACCTCCGCCGGCCGGGGCCGGGAGTTGTACTGGCTGGCCATCTCGTAGCCGTACGCGCCGGCGTTGCCGACCGCGAGCAGGTCGCCGCGGTCGGGACGGGGGAGCGGACGGTCGGTACAGAAGGCGTCGCCGCTCTCGCAGACCGGGCCGGCGACCGTGAGCGGGACCGTCTCGCGTTCGTGGCCGTTCCCGTCGTCGGCGCCGGCGCCACGCGCGTCCCCGCCGGCACCCCCGTCGCGGGCGAGGTTCCGGATCGCGTGGTAGGCGTCGTACATCGCCGGACGGAGCAGGTCGGTCATCCCGGCGTCGACGCCGGCGACGACCCCGGTCCCGGCCGCCTTGACGGTGTTCACCCGCGTCAGGAGGACGCCGGCGTCGGCGACGAGGTAGCGGCCGGGTTCGATCGCCAGCCGCGCGTCGACGGGGCCGAGCGCCTCCCGGGTCGCCTCGGCGACGGCGTCCAGGTCGAGGGGCGGTTCCTCGGGCCGGTAGGGGACGCCGAATCCGCCGCCCACGTCGACGAATTCGAGCGGGTCCACCTCGCGCGCCAGGGCGCCCATCCGACGGACGAGTTCGCGGTGGGCCGAGAGGTCGTCGCCGCCGATGCCGCTGCCGGCGTGGGCGTGGATCCCGACCACGTCGAAGTCCGCGCGGGCGTCGGCCAGGAGGTCGGCCGCCCGGCCGTAGGGCACGCCGAACGTGGCGTCCGCGCCGGTCCGCACCTTCTCGTGGTGGCCGGCGCCGACGCCGGGGTTCACCCGGAGGCAGAGCCGGCCGTCGAAGTCGCGTCGAGTCAGGCGGGAGAGCGTGTCGCGGGCACCGGCGGTCACCACGAGGTCGGCGCCCGCCCGCCACCGCTCGACGACCGCGTCGAGGTCGCGGGCCGGCGGGTTGACCGCCGTGTACTGGACGGCGGTCCCGGGAACGTCGGCGTCGAGGGCGCGGACCACCTCGCCGGCCGAGGCACACTCGACGCCCAGGCCCTCGTCGCGGACGGCCCGGAGGACCGGCCGGCCGGTGTGGGCCTTCGCGGCGTAGCGGACGTCGGCGTCGGGGAAGGCCGCCCGGAGCCGTCGGGCGTTCGCGCGGACGCGGTCGAGGTCGAGGACGTACAGCGGCGTGCCGTACTCGGCAGCCAGCCCCGCCAGACGACCCGCGTCCCAGTCGGCGAGTCGTCTGACCGGGGGGCCGCCGTCGGCGGACCCGGTGTCGGGTCCCGCGGCGGCGTCGGCGCCGGTCGCGCCGTCGTCTCCGGTCCGTCCGCCAGCCGCGTCCCCGCCGCCGGTCATTCCCGCAGCGCCTCCTCCCGCCGGGTGGCGTCGCGCGTCTCCGCCTCGATGTCGAGGGCGACGACGGCGGGCTTGTAGGCGCCGCCGGCAAAGAGGTCGTGGTCGCCGAGCGAGGACTCGACGTAGCGGGTGAACGCGCGGCGCTCGGGCGGCAGGTGGCCGTAGACCACCTCGTCGGCGACGAGGTCGTAGACGGGGATGCGCGGCGAGAGCAAGGTGTTCTCGCCCACCACCGTGTTCTCGCCGACGTGGAAGCCGCTGGTCACCCGACAGCCGGCGCCGAGCGAGACGCCGTCCTCGATTATCACCGGCGCGTCCTCGACGGGTTCGAGCACGCCGCCGATCAGCGTGTTCGCTCCCAGCTTCACGCCCTCGCCGATCTGTGCACAGGAGCCGACGGTGTCACAGGAGTCGACGAGCGTGCCGTCTCCGACGTGGGCGCCGACGTTGACGAACGAGGGCGACATCATGATGCAGTCGCTCCCGAGGTAGGCTCCGCGCCGGATCACGGTGCCGTCGGGCGTGTTCCGGGTGCCGCGCTCGCCGAGGTCGTCGGTGCGCCGGAGGGGCAACACGTCGTGGTAGGTGACGCCGCCGTACTCCCGGCCGCGGGTCTCGCGCAGGCCGAAGTTACAGAGGACGCCGCGCTTGACCCACTCGTTGACCGTCCAGCCGTCGGGACCGCCTCCGTTTCCGGTCGGTTCGGCGGCGCGGGCCTCGCCCGCCTCCAGCGCGTAGAGGAACTCGTCGAGCACCGCCATCGCGTCCTGGCCGGCGTCGGCGGCCGTCAGGTCCTCCTCGTCGTAGCGGTGCCACAGGTCCTCGACGTCGTCCGCCAGGCTCATTCCAGCACCTCCGCGAACTCGTAGCGGCCGGGGGGCCGGCCGTCGATCCACGCGGCGGCGTCGAGCGCGCCGGCCGCGAACACGCCGCGGGACTCCGCCCGGTGGGACAACCGCAGGAGTTCGTGGTTGTCGGCGAGCAACACCTCGTGTTCGCCGGTGACGTCGCCGGCCCGTATCGCGTGGATGCCCACCTCCCCCGCCTCGCGGGGCTGGTCGCCCTCGCGCCCGTGGACGCGGCGGGCGTCCGTCCCGCGGGCCTCGTCGACGTCGTCGAGCAGCGTGTAGGCGGTGCCGCTCGGGGCGTCGCGCTTGCGGTTGTGGTGGGTTTCCGTCACCTCGACGTCGTAGCCCGGGAGCGCGGCGACGGCCTCGCGGACGGCCCGGCGGAGCGCCGCGACGCCGCGCGAGAAGTTCGACGCGACCAGCACGGGGACGCGGTCGCTCGCCGCCGCGATCCGCTCGCGGTCGTCGTCCAGGCCCGTCGTGCCGATCACGGCGGCCACGCCGGCGTCCGCGCAGGCGTCGACGTAGCGCCGGGTGGCCTCGGGGACGGTGAAGTCGACGAGGGCGTCGGGCCCGCGGTCGGCGAGCAGGGCCGGCAGGTCGGCCTCGTCCTCGACCGCGACGCCGCCGGGGGCGTCGACGCCGGGGCGGTCGACCGCGACGACGACCTCGACGTCGTCGCGCGCGGCGGCCGCGGCGAGCACCTCGCCCCCCATGTGGCCGCCGGCGCCGGTGACCGCGAGCCGCGTCGCGTCGCCCGTCACTCCGCGCCCCCCGTCCCGTCGGCCCCGACGGGCGTCGGCTCCAGGTCGGCGAGGATCTCCCGGAGTCGCTCGGTGTGCTCGGCGGAGAGCCGCGAGAGCGGCGGGCGCATCCGCGCCGGGCCGTACCCCCGGATGGCCATCGCCTCGTTGACCGGGACGGGGTTGGTCTCGACGAACATCGCGCGAAAGAGCGGGCCGAGTTCGTGGTGGACGTCGCGGGCGTGTGCGTAGTCGCCGTCGAGCGCCGAGTGGACCAGGTCGCCCATCCGCTCGGGTTCGACGTTGGCGGTCACGCTGATGACGCCCGTCCCGCCGACCGCGAGGACGGGGAGGGTCATCCCGTCGTCGCCCGACAGGACCGCGAACTCCTCCTCGCGGGTGCGCTCGACCACCTCGGAGATGAGGTTCATGTCGCCGCTCGCGGCCTTGTACCCCCGGACGTTGCGGTGGCGCGCGAGTTCGGCGGTCGTCTCGACGGCGATGCTTCGCCCGGTTCGGCCGGGGACGTTGTAGACGATCTGGGGGAGGTCGACGGCGTCGGCGATCGTCCGGTAATGTTCGAGCATCCCCTCCGGTTCGGGCTTGTTGTAGTACGGCGAGATGAGAAGCAGGGCGTCGGCGCCGGCGTCGGCCGACCGCCGCGAGAGCTCCAGCGCCTCGGCGGTGTTGTTCGAGCCGGAGCCGGCGATCACGGGGACGTCGACGGCCCCGACGACCGTCTCGACGACCTCGACGTGTTCGTCGTGCGAGAGGGTGGCGGACTCGCCGGTCGAGCCGACCGGGACGAGGCCGTCGACGCCGGCGTCGGCGAGGCGGCGGGCGTCCGCCGCGAGCTGGTCGTGATCGATGCTACCGTCCTCCCCGAAGGGAGTCGTCATCGCGGGATAGACCCCGCGGAAGTCGATGTCTGACATGTGGTGGTGTGGGTTGTCGGTCGGTCGAAGGACGACGCGTCCGGACCGCGCCGGCGACGGGGGTGCCAGGCCCGCCGCGAGCGCTCATCGGACGCGTTTTTTCGAGAAGACGGGCCGGGCGGGGGACGGACGAGCCGCTATCGGGAGTCGCGCCGGTCGGTCGTCGCGTGCGCCCGTCACGGTGGGAGGAACGCGCCGCAGGGCCCAAATAGCTTGCGTTCGACGGCGTTCGGGATTCCCGGTGGGCCGCGGGCGGTCGTCGCGTCGCCACCGCCCGTTCCGTCGACGAGGACGTCACGGGCGGTTCGCCCGCCGACCTGGCCGGCACCCGTTCCGGACGGGCCAGCGATCCCCGCGACGGTTACGGCCGACCCCCGAGCGGGAACCGTCGGCGCTCGAAGTCCGGTCGGTTCCCCTGGTTCGGTTCGTCGTCTCGTCGTCGTTTCGGAGGGCGCCACGTCGAGTTACTGCGTGCGATCACTGACGTCCCGGCCGACGCCACACATCGACTGGACGTCCCCGTTCTCGTCGGTGATCACGCTGCCGGCGAACTCGTACGGGATGCGCTCTCCCCCCTTCGTGAGGAGATCGGCCTCGACGACCACCGACCCCGTTCGTTTCATCTCGTCGATTGCGCGTTCGATCCGGGAGAAGTGCTCGTCCGGGTGGAAGGTGGAGGTGTGCAGCCCGATGGCCTCCTCCTCGGTATAGCCGGTGATCGCACCGTCCGTGTCGCTCCACCGGGAGACGTGGCCGTCGAGCGTGATCATCCAGTAGAAGTCGACGGCGATCCGGAGCGCCGACCGGGTGAACGCCCGCTCCTCGTGAAGCTCCCGCTCGTACTCCTTGAGATCCGTGATGTCGGTCGCGATGCCGACGGTCCTGGTGAGCGTCCCGTCCTCGTACACGCCCGAGGCGCGGTCGTTCACCCAGCGGACCTCGCCGTCGGGGTGGACGACCCGGTACGTCTCCTCGTAGCCGTCGGGGTCGTCCCGTTGCTCGGCGAGCGCGTCGCGGACCCGGTCGCGGTCTTCGGGGTGGATGGCGTCGACGAACGACGTCGGCTCCTCGGTGATCGACTCCGGCGGCCGCCCCCAGACGTCCCGATACGAGTCGCTGATGAAGTCCATCGAACTCTTGTCGGGGGTACTGATCCAGACGACGTCCGTGACGTATCGCTTGATCTGTGCGAGTTGTCCGGCCCTCCGTTCGGCCTCGCGCCGGGCCCGATACCCCGCCACAGCGTTGCGAATGCGATTCGCGAGAACCGCGTACTGGCCGGTGCCGGACCCCTTCTGCAGGTATCCCGTCACACCCGAGGAGATCGCTTCGCTCGCGATCTCCTCGCTCCCCTTGCCGGTGAACAGGATGAACGGCAACTCCGGACGTTCCTCGCGGACGGTTTCGAGAAAGTCGATGCCGTCCCGGCCGGGCATGTCGTAGTCGGAGACGACGCAGTCGACGTCGGCGAGACGACTCGTTCCCTCGCCGACGCTCGTCGCGGTCTCGACGGCGAACCGGTCGTCCTCCCGTTCCAGAAACGAGACGGTCAGTTCCGTGAAGTCAGGGTCGTCGTCGACGTGCAGAATCCGGATCGACCCATCACTCGCCTGCATGTTGTCTTCTCGACTGATACGAATCTACGGCATCGCGATAAAAATGCTACGGCCACCCCGGTGTCGGACCGCGGACCGTCCCACGAAGCGTCCGATCCCTCCGCCACCGGACGGGGGACGCTCGCATCGAACGGATCGGTCGTCGAACCCGTGTGGCGGAAACGACGGACGGCGGCACGCAGGAGGGATCGGCCGGAGCCCTCCGCTGGCCGGGGCCACGCGAGGGGGCTGCCAGCGTTGAGCCCCTCCCCGGAGAGCGCAGGTTACAAGCCACCCATCCGCGTATCCGGGGGCGTGAGCGACTCCGACCGGACCGGCACCCTGCTCCACGGCGACCAGCGGGTGGCGGTACTCGCCGACGCGCAGAACCTCTATCACACGTCACAGAGCATCTACTCCAGAAACATCGACTACGAGGCGTTGCTCGACGAGGCCGTCTCCGGTCGGGACCTCGTGCGGGCCATCGCGTACGTCATCCGGGCCGACTCGCCCGAGGAGGAGCGGTTCTTCCGGGCGCTCGTCGACATCGGCTTCGAGACGCGCATCAAGCGGATCAAGACGTTCGGCGACGGGACCAAGAAGGCCGACTGGGACGTCGGCATGAGTCTCGACGCGGTCACGCTCGCCGACCACGTCGACGCGGTCGTCCTCTGTACCGGCGACGGGGACTTCTCCCGGCTCTGCTCGCACCTCCGCCACGAGGGCGTCCGCACCGAAGTGCTCGCCTTCGGCGCCTCGACCGCCGAGGAACTGATCGAAGCGGCCGACTCCTTCCTCGACCTCGCCGAGCGCGAGGAGGAGTTCCTGCTCTAGACCGCGGCCCGGTAGAACGCCGTCGCGTAGGTCTGCCGGAAGGCCATCAGGACCGTCGTCAGGGCCAGGGAGACGGCCGTCAGCGCCAGCACCTCGGGGAGCGAGAACAGCCCGCCGACCACCCCTCCCGCCGGGCCGACCCCCGGGCCCATCCCCGCCGCCGGTCCGGGCGGGGCGCCCGGGGCGCCGGGACCGACGCCGCCCCGGCGGATGGCTCGAACCGCGACGAGCGCCACGATCGGGACGCTCGTCAGCAGGCCGACCAGGAGGTTGACGACCGAGAAGCCGAGGGTCGCCAGGAGGTCGTCGCGCACCAGCCGGTAGCTCCGCGTGAACCCCTCCACCGCGTCGGCCTCGTCGTAGACGATGGCGACGGGGTAAAACTGGACGAGAAAGAACACCGCGGCGACGACCACGGCGAGCACCAGGCCGACGGCACCGAGCAAGAGGAGTCCGCCGACGCCGAGCGCTCCCGCCATCGAGCCCCCGCCCCCCGCGACGATCCCGACGCCGAGGACCAGCGCGACGATCAGGCCGACCGCGAGGACCACGACGCCGACGAGGACGGTGATTCCGAACTCGATCAGGTTCCCGAGCAGGAGCGACAGGTAGCGACGCCGCCCCACGTCGGTGAACGCCGCGAACGTCGCGTCGCCGTCGAGCGCCCGCGCGGCGAGGCCGATGGTGCCGGCGACGACGAAGGGCGTGACGAAAAACGTCACGACGCTCAGGAGGTTCGGGACGATCGGAACGCCGGCGAGCGAGAGGGCACTCTGGGGGGTGATCACGAGCGCGTAGACCAGTCCGCCGAGGAACACGACCGGCGAGGCGGCGAGCGCGCGCACCGTGTCTCGGAGGGATCGGAGGGCGACCACGTGCGACGGGTCCCGTGGCGAGGACTTGAATCCGTTGACACGTCTCGCCCGGCGGAGCGGCCGACGGAAACCGCTATGTGTCGCCGGGACGGATGCCGTTCATGGCGCGCGACGTGGCCGCCCTCCGGGTCGTCGCCGACTACCAGTTCGGCGCCGGCGCCGGGGCGGCGCTGTTCCCTCCGGACGCCGACGAGGACCTCTCGATCAGTCGCTCGACCGGGGGGCGCCCGCGACAGATCCACGCCCCGGAGGGGCGGCTGGTCTCGTACGGCGTCGACGGGCGGTTCACGCTCGGCCTCGCCGGGGGCGACCGGCTCCGGGCCGCGCTCGCCCCGCCGGCCTGCCGGGTGGTCGTCGGACGGGAGAGCGATCCCCACGTCCGCGACGGTGCCAACGCCTTCGCGAAGTTCGTCCGGGAGGCCGACCCCGCGATCAGGCCGCGCGACGAGGTGCTCGTCGTCGACGGGCAGGACGACCTGCTGGCGGTCGGGACCGCCGCCCTCGACGCCGCCGCGATGGCCGACTTCGAGACGGGGATGGCCGTGGACGTACGGGAGGGCCGGGCGGCGGCGGACGCGGCGTGACGGACGTGGCGCGAGGGCTCACAGGTACGGCGCGAGGCCGACGGCGTGAACCAGGGGGACGCCGGCGAGGACGGACCCCGCCAGATACCCCCCGACGGCGCCGCCGTTCAGGAGCGGGAGGCCGGCGTGGGCGCGGCCGCCCATCACCGCCCGGAGCAAGACCAAGAGGCCGAGGAGCGTGCCGACCATCGCACACAGCGCCGGGAGGTTGAGCGCGGGGAGGAGCCCGATTCCGAGCGGCGCGGCCGGCGAGAAGGCCGCCGCGCTCGCCACCATCACCGTCGGCATCACCGCGTCGCCGAGGCCGATGAAGAAGGCGTCGCGCTCGCCGTCGTCGCCCTCGGTCGCCTCGCCGTCGTCGGTCGCGCCGTCGCCGTCGACCTCCCCATCGCGCCCCTCCGTCGTCCCCTCGCCCTCCAGCACCTCGTCGACGTCCTCGAAGTCGTCGTCGAGCAGCGAGTACGAGAGCGTGACGGGGACGACGAGGACGACCGGTATCCGGAGGTCCATCACGCCGCCGGCGAGCGAGAGCATGTGGCGGGTGCCGTAGACGCTGATGGCGTCGTAGACCGCGAGGGCGAGGAGCAGGACGACGGCCGGCAGGGGACCGAAACTGATGCCGAACAGGCCGGCGGCGCCGGCGCCCATCAGCACGCCGGCGGCGTCGATCACGTACCACTCGGGGTAGACGACGAGGGCGGCGCCGACCGCGAGCGAGCACGCGACGGCGACGGCGCCGCGGGCCGGCACCGCGGGGGGAACGACGACGCTGAAGACGTACCACGAGAGCAGGGTCGAGGAGAGCACGACCACGGCGCGCACGGCGCGCTCGAAGTCGTACCTGAACGCGGCGAGCATCAGGCCGGTGGCGACGAGGATGGCGGCGAGATAGACCAGGCTGTTGGTCGGATCGGAGGGGTTCTGGACCGCCCGGTAGCCGGCGGCGTCGAACGGTCCGACGAGCGCCAGTGCGCCGACCTGGACGACGAGGAAGATCAGGACGGCGACCGCGACGGCACGCAACGCGCGCGAGGCCATATGGGGGAGCATCGGGAGGGGGCCGTATGGTCGTTTCCGTTGCGGTCGGTCAGCGGGCGTACAGGGGGGACCCGAGCAGTCCCGCCGGATCGACCCCGTCGGCGGGGTCGAGCGCGAGGTAGTGGCGGCCGACCGGCCCGAAGACGTCGACGACCCGGCCCACCGTCGCGAGCGACTCGTCGACGGCCGTCGTCCCGATCTCGGGGGGATCGTCGTCGGTCGTCCCCCCGTCCGGGTCGGCGCGGACGATCGCCAGCCCCTGGGCGATCCGGTCGACGGTCCCGAGGCGGCGCAGGGGCATCTCAGTCCCGCAGGAGGCCCACGTACGCGGCGACGGCCTGGACGAGGTCGGTCTTGGCCGCGTCCTCGACGCCCTTCACGAGCACGCGTCCCCGGGGCTCGTACTCCCGGGGGTAGGTCGCCTCGCGCTCGATGACGGCGTCGTAGCCGACCTGCTGGACCGCCTCGGCGATCTCGTCGACCGACGGGGCGTCGACGGCGTCCGACAGCGGGACGCGTCGCCCCTCGGCCCGCGTGCGCTCGGCGTCGAGGTAGGCGGGCCAGATGACGTTCTCCACCATGCCACACGAACGGACGGCACCCGGTAATACGGTTACGCTCGGCGGCGCGCCAGCGCCGCGAGGGCGAGCAGGGCCGCCGCGACCGGCACGAGCAGGGGGTCGAACCCGGGGCCGTCCGTCGTCGTCGTCCCGGCGGCAGTCGGGGACGCCGTCGGGGTCGTCGGCGTCGTCGCCGTGGTGTGCGTGGCCGCCGGGGACGCCGGCCCCCCGGTCGCGGTCGGACGCGGGACGGGCGTGACGTCAGCGGTCGCGGCGGGATGGACGGCGCGCGCGATGGTCCGGACGGCTCGGACGATGCTCCCCGGCGCCGGCTGGTTCAGGTCGTTGACGTCCACCACGACGGTCCGGTTCTCCCGGACGGCGGTCGTCTCGCGGTAGGCCGGGCCGTCGGGCACGTCGTCGCGGCCGTTGAGCACGAGCCACTGGGGGTTTCGCTCGCGGACCACCTCGGGGCTGATCCGCGCGTAGCCCGAGATGCCCGCCTCGGCGGCGACGTTTCGCAGGCCGGCCGTCCGCATCACGTCGCCGACGAACGTGTCGGAACCGACGGTGTAGCCGCTCCCGAAGACGTAGAGCGCGCGGGGACGGGGCTCGTCGGCGACCGCCTCGCGCACGGCCGCGACGTTCCGGCGCATCCAGTCGTTCGTCCGGGCGGCGGCGGTACACTCCCCGGTCAGGCGGCCGAGCAGGCGGGTCTTGGTCGCCACTCCGTCGACGCTCGTCGAGGTGTTCAGCGCGAAGACGGGGACGCCCGTCTTCCGGAGCGCGCGGACCGTCTCCTCCGGGATGGTCCCCGGCGCGAGCACGAGGTCCGGATCGAGCGCGACGATCCGTTCGACGTTCACGCCGCCCGAGGCGGTGTCGACGACCGGCAGGTCGTCGGTGCCGTTCAGGTAGCCCGCGAACTCGGAGACGCCGACGACCCGGTCGCGCGCGCCGAGTTCCCAGAGGGTCTGGGCGGCGCTCGGGTTGAGGGTCACGATCCGCCCGGGACGCTCCGCGAGCGTGACGCGGGCGCCGGTCGCGTCGGTCCGCGCGACCGGGAACCCGCAGTCGGCGGCCGGCGTCTCGGCCCCGGGCCGGATCGGGGCCGGGGCGATTCCGGGCGTCGCCGCGGCGGGCGCCGTCGGGGACGACCCCACCACCGGTGCCGCGACGGCCGGCGTGACTGCGAGCACGAGGAGCAGGGGAACGAGGACGGCGCGTGGCACGCCGGGAGGGTCGGCCGTGTGCAACAAATATTTACCTACTGCAAGTCGGCTTTGTGTGCATGCGACGCGAGGTCCGCACGGGGGGGTGGGTCGTCGGCCTGACCGCGCTGCTGGCCGCGGTCGCCACCGCCAGCGCGTCCGTCGGACCGGTCGGCATTCCGCCCGGCGAGGTGGCCCGCCTCGCGCTCTCGCCGCTCCCGGGGGTGTCCGCCCACGCGACGGCGGCCCACCGGACCATCGTCATGCAGGTGCGCCTCCCGCGGGTGGCGCTCGGGGCGGTCGTGGGCTTCGCGCTCGCGGCCGCGGGCACCGTCATGCAGGGGTTCTTCCGGAATCCGATGGCCGACCCCTCCGTCATCGGCGTCTCCTCGGGGGCCGCCGTCGGGGCCGTCGCGGTCATCGTCACCGGCGTCTCCCTCCCCTTCGGCCTCGGCCTCCCCGCGGCGGCGTTCGCCGGCGCGTTGCTCGCCGCCTTCGGCGTCTACCTGATCGCCTCCGAGGGGGGTCGGACCCCCGTGGCGACGCTCCTCCTGGCCGGCGTCGCCGTCCAGACGTTCCTCGGCGCCGTCGTCTCGTTCATGCTCGTCCACGCCGGCTGGGAGATCCGCGAGGCCGTCTACTGGCTGATGGGTCACCTGCAGGACAGCACCTGGGGGAAGGTCCGGCTGGTCGCCCTGGTGGCGGTCCCCTGCGTGCTGGTTCTCCTGCCGTTCGCGCGGGACCTGAACGCCTTGCTTCTGGGCGAGACCGACGCCCGGGCGGTGGGCGTCGAGGTCGAGCGCACCAAGCGCCTCCTGCTGGCGGTCGCCAGCGTCGCCACGGCGGCCGCCGTCGCCGTCGCCGGCGTCATCGGGTTCGTGGGCCTGATCGTCCCGCACGTCATGCGTCTGCTCGTCGGCCCGGACCACCGGATCCTCCTCCCGACGAGCGCCGTCGCCGGCGCAACCTTCCTCGTCGCCGCCGACGCCGTCGCCCGCGCCGGCGCCGCCCAGCTCCCCGTCGGCATCGTCACCGCCGCCGTCGGCGCCCCCTTCTTCCTCTACCTGCTTCGCTCACGGGAGGTGCGAGGGCCGACGTGACTGCAGACGGACCGCGGGACCACGGGCCCGGGGACGACGGGCGACGCCCCCCGACCGACGCCGGATCGTCCGGCGCGGACGGGCCACGCGTCGTCGTGGACGACGCGACCCTCTCCCGGGGGGGGACGGTCGTCCTCGACGGGGTGTCGCTGACCGCCGGGCGGGGGACCGTCGTCGGCCTCGTGGGGCCGAACGGCGCCGGCAAGACGACGCTCCTGGGGGCAGTGAACGGATCGCTCGTGCCCGACGACGGCCGGGTGCTCGTCGGCGACGATCCGATCGCCGACCTGTCGGCCCGGAGGGCCGCCCGCCGGGTCGCCACGGTCCCCCAGGAGACGGCCGTGGAGTTCGACTTCACCGTCCGCGAGACGGTGGCGATGGGTCGGACGCCACACGTCTCCCGGCTCGGCCGGGTCGACCAGGCCGACGCCGGGGCCGTCGAGCGGGCGATGGAGCGGGTCGCGGTCGCCGACCTCGCCGACCGACCGGTGACGGCGGTGAGCGGCGGCGAGCGATCTCGCGTCCTGCTCGCCCGGGCGCTCGCCCAGGACGCCCCGGTGCTCGCGCTCGACGAACCCACGGCGAGCCTCGACATCAACCACCGGGTGCGGACGCTCGGCCTCGTCCGGGACCTGGCGGCCGACGGCCGGACGGTGCTGGCGGCGATCCACGACCTCGACCTCGCGGCGCGCTTCTGTGACGACCTCGTCGTGCTCGCCGACGGGCGCGTGCGCGCCGCCGGTCCCCCCGACGAGACGCTCACCGGACCGACGATCCGGGACGCCTTCGGCACCCGGGCGCAGGTCGACACCGATCCCGTGACGGGCAGTCGACGGGTGACGGCGCTCCCCGACGCGCGGACGGCCGATGGACCGACCGGACGCGTCCACGTCGTCGGGGGCGGGGGCGCGGCGACCCGGCTCCTGTACGCACTCGACGACGTCGGTCACGACCTGACCGCGGGGGCGCTCGGCGAGGGGGACCGCGACCTGCGGACGGCCCGGGACCTCGCCATCGACGCCGTGACGGTCCCCCCGTTCGCTCCGATCGACGACGGGACGGCCGCGCGGGTCCGCGGGCGGGTGGCCGAGGCCGACGTCACCCTCGTCGCCGACGTGCCGATCGGAGAGGGGAACCTGCCGAACCTCGCGGCGGCGGCCGACGCGGACCGCTCCGTGGTGGTGGTAGACCGGCCGTTCGAGGCCCGCAACCACGCCGGCGAGCGCGGCCGGCGCGTCTGGGAGCGCCTGACCGACCGCGCCCGGGTGGTCGGCGGCGGCGACGCCGTGACCGCCGTCGCCAGCGCGATGGCCGCGTCGGCCGACCCCGCCGACGATCCGACCGGCGACGGGCGGACCGATCGATCGGCGCGGTCGCGGTGACCGGGGTCGGCGGGGGTCGGACGCGGACGAACGGAGACCGCGCCGGACCGCCCGAAGCGTCACCCTCTTTCCGGTCGACCGCCCACACGGGGCATGGAGCGCCCCTGCGTCCGGGTGGCCCGCGAGGACGGGGAGCGGACGCGCACGCGCCTGGCCGAGGCGGGAGTGCTCGACGCCGACCACGACATCGTCGCCGCGGACGGTCACCTCTACCTGCCCGTCGAGGACGCCGACGCCGTGCCTGCGGACCTCGACGTCCGCCGTCACGAGGTGCCCGCCCGGCCCGGACAGCGGACCCCCGACGACCTCCTGGGGTGGGAGCCGACCTACGAGCGGATCGGCGACGTGGTCGCCCTCGACGAGGCGGATCCGGAGCGCGCCCGGGCGGCCGCCGAGGCGGTGATGGAGTCGGACCTCCCGGCCGCGACGGTCGTCAACCGGGCCTCGCCGGTCCGCGGCGACCTCCGGATCCGCGAGTGGGACGTGCTCGCCGGCGACGGCACCGAGACCGTCCACCGCGAGTACGGCTTCGAGTATCTGGTCGACATCGCCGAGGTCTACTTCTCGCCCCGCCTGGCCACCGACCGGCACCTGGTCGCCGAGCGAGTCGAGGAGGGGGAGTTCGCCGTCGACATGTTCGCGGGCGTCGGTCCCTTCGCGATTCCGTTCGCCGCCGCCGGCGCCGAGGTGGTCGCTGTGGACCTCAACCCCGCCGCCGTCCGGTACTGCCGCGAGAACGCCCGCCGGAACGGCGTCGCCGACCGCGTGACCGCGGTCGAGGGCGACGTGCGCGCGGTGGCCGACGAGTACGCCGACGTCGCCGACCGCCTCGTGATGAACCTCCCTCACTCGGCCGACGAGTTCCTCGACGCGGCCCTGGTGCTCGCCGGCGACGACTGCACGGTCCACTACTACGACATCCGGAACGAGGACGACCCCTTTGGCCCCGGGCGCCGGGCGATCGCGGACGCCGCCGCGACGGCGGGCTACGACGCGACCGTGACCGACGAGCGCGTGGTCCGGTCCTACGCCCCCCACGAACTGAACGTCCGCCTCGACGTCCGGCTGACCCGGTGAATTCCGCAACGCTTTTGCTACTCATTCCGGTAGGTCGGGGCACGGCGCGCCGGTGTAGCTCAGCTGGCAGAGCGATTCCTTCGTAAGGAATAGGCCGAGGGTTCAAATCCCTCCACCGGCTTGAGTCTTATAGGCTAAATCCCCCGCTTTCCTGCCATTCCGTAGTCACTTCTGAAGCCGCCGGAGAACCGTCTTCGGGGCGACCTTCGGGGGCGGATTCGCGCGGTTTCGCGCGGGGGGTGGTGGCGTGACCGTCCCCGTCGGCCATCCCGAGTGGTGGCGCGAGGGCGACGACGACCGCGTCGCCGAGATACGCGCTCAGTACCTCCGGCGGACCACCCGGTGGGACGGTGAGGACGGTCGACAGGTGGCGCTGGCGCTGGCGTACCGACAACTCGGCTACTCTCACTCGGGCATAGCGAAACGCGTCGGCGTCGATGAGACGACCGTCGCGGCGTACATGGTGGAGGTGGCGGACGCCTACGGGCAGAGCGTCACGGAAACGTCACTCCCGTCTGCGCTCGCCGAGTGGCCCGACAGACCGCTCTCGGAGGACACCTGCGACGGTAACGCCGGAGGTGGTGCGACGTGAGCGCCACCGATGCCGCGTGTCATGAACCCACCGGGGACCACTCCTTCCCGTCGCTCCCGTGGGCCGACGACCCGCGCGGCGACCACAAGACGCGATTGCTGAAATACGTCCGCGAGAACGGCTATGGCGTCCCCGTCGTGAACGCGGCTCGGGCCGTCCTGAGTCCCGACGCCGAGGCGGGCGACGCCGACCACCGGCTGGCGCTCCGATTCTACCGCGACCACCCGGACCTGTTCAAAACCGACAGACGTGACGGCTTCGTGTGGGTCGAACCCCGCCCGGCGGCCTTTCACTTGACCGCCAGTAAGCACAGCCCAAAACACACCGACGGCGACGGGGTGGCGCTCTCGAACGCGAGGAACGTCCTCGGACGCCGTCGCGCCGTGACCTCGGACGGAACGCGCGGCGTGCTGTTGGGGGCGCTGGCGGCGAAGCGTGACGCCACTGAAGACGAGTTCGTTGTCTTCCGCGACCGGACGGACCCGTCGAACCACCTTCTCGTCCCGTTCGCTACACGGTTCAACAGCCCGCGCCGGGTGCGAGAGGCCCACCAGCGATTCGACGGCGCATGGCGAACGGCGGCAGACAGATTCGACCGGGGGGTCGTGCTGACGCTCACAACGGACCCGGCGCGGTTTGACTCTCTCGCGGCGGCCACCGAGACGCTGATGGACGACGTGAACACGCTGAAATCGTGGTTCGCCACGCGTTTCGCCGACGGGTCGCGCCCGCCGTCCGTTGTCGTCCCTGAGTTTACCGAGAAGGGCCTTCCCCACGTTTACGTCGCGCTGTTCGGCGAGGGTTTCGTCCCTCACGCCGTACTCTCGAACTACTGGGACGGTCGCCGCGACCGGGGGAGCGTCGTGTGGTGCGATGCCGTCGTTTCGCGTGACGACCGCTGGCTGTGGGCTGGCGAGCGTCCCGACCGTGCTGACGGTCGCGGGCCGCGTGCGTATCTTGGCAAGACGCTCGGCGACCTCGAAGCTCTCGCCGCCGTCGACCCGGAGATTGTTCACGCCGCCGCCAGTCGGCTCCGGGCGGACCACGCCGGGGAGGAAGACCCGGCCCGCGAGTGGTGGAAGCTCGCGTGCTATTGGGCGACCGAGACGCGGCTGTTCACGACCTCGCCGTCTCTCCGCCCCGACGACGGTACGTCGGCGAGAGACGCGCGTGGCGACGTTGACGGCCCGCGCTGGCAGTTCGTGGGCGTCGCCCGGTACGGCGACCTACCGGCACACGTCACGCGCGACGCGACGCTGGTATGCCGGGAGCGACGCCGTCGACCGCCACCCTGCGTTCAAGACCGTTCATATGGAACCGTGAACGACCCAGAACGATGAGCGAGAGTACCGACTACGACGTGGTAAACGTCCCCGACGGGAAGCCCCGCGAGGAGTATTCCTACGTGGAGCGCCGCGCCGAAATACTAGACCGGATTGAACGGGCAGGTCACCCGGACGTTCTGAACAAATCCGAACTGGCCAGAGAGTACGGTGTAAGCCATACATCCATTGGGCGAGACTTCAACGCGCTCGCCGAGTACGTTGCCGAGAATCTGGACCGCAGCCACTCGTTCGTCATGGACCGCGTGTTACGTGGCGCGGTGCGGAAC
>JBDGUC010000049.1:17122-30045 GCA_042216285.1 Haloferacaceae archaeon | reverse complement strand
AAAACATTAAGAAAGCCGAGCGTCACGGACCGGATGATGCGCCTGAACGGCACCGGCGACCTGGTCCGGTCGATCGAGTACCCGACCACCCGGGAGGAACTGGTCGAGGAGCACGGCGATTCCGTCATCGAACTCCAGCGCGGCGACGAGACCCTGGGCGAGGTACTCGCGCGGCTCGGCCCCGAGACCTACGAGTCACCGGACGACGTCATCGCGGCCGTCCACACCGGCGTCAGCCACAAGGCGATCGGTCGGCGCTTCTACAGCGACCGGGACGGGTTCACGCCCGGCGAGGTGGCGCCCGCCCCGGTCTCGTTCTGAGTCCCTCGACGCCCGGCGATCACCGGAACTCCTCGCGGAGCGCCGATCAGTCGTGGGCGACCGACGCGCTCGCCAGCGCCCGCTCGACGCCCAGCGACGGCTCGCCGACGACGTACCCCTCGGTCCGGCCCGACGGGCGGAGCCGACAGACGATCGCCGGCCGGTGACCGATCGACGCCCGCTCGGCCAGCACCCGCCGCCAGGCGCCGTCGGGGAAGGAAGAGCAGTCGACGAACAGCACGGCGTCGCCCTCGCGGCCGGCGAGCTGGCCGTCGAGCTTCGAGCCGGCGGTCTCGCGGACGGCGGCGACGGGCGTCCCGGCGCTTCGCCGGTCCGGCGCCATGGGACGGGTCACCTCGACGAGCGTCCCGTCGTCGGTCCGGTAGTCCAGCGAGTAGCCGCCCGACACCGCCGCCTCGGGCGTCAGGCCGTGGCCGGCGTCGTCGAGCACCTTCGCCGCGTTGAACTCGCCCATCGCGGCCCGCATCCGCGTCAGGTCCAGTCGCTCGGAGGTGCCGAGCTTTCCCGCCATCACCTCGCGGTGGTCGTCGAGCGTGCCGCGGGAGAGAAAGTCCTCGTAGAACCCCAGCGCCTCGTCGCGGTCGGCGTCGGGGAAGCCGGCGGCGTGGTCGCGCAGGAACCGCCGCGTGCTCTCCCGGCCGTCCTTCGAGGAGAGCACCGGGAGGAAAAAGCGCGCGACGGCCGGATACGGGTCGAGCCAGGGCTCCTGGTCGTGGAGTTCGGCGAGCAACTCCCGCTCGGCCCACCGCGCGACGGCCGTGGGCACCTCGTCGAAGCCGTACTTGTCGGTCCGCCACAGCGCGGACGGCGTCTCGGTGTTGCCGATCCAGTAGGCCTCGTCGTCGTCCCAGCAGATCAGCGCGGTGTCGCCGTTGTCCACGTCGAACCGCCGGGCCTCGTACCCGTCGGGGGACCGGAACCAGGGGCGTCGCGCCTCGGCGCCGAGGTTGGCGTCGAGCGGGTCGCCCACCTCGGCGCGGATCCGCCCGGCGGTCCAGCGGCCGGGCGCGTATCTGAATCGCAGGGGGCGTGCCACGATCCACGGTAGGCCGCGGCGAGATATACGCTTTCCGTCCCACCGACGGTAGCGTTTAGAGTACAGCGGAAAAGGCTCCGAAACGCCTGAAGACACCTCGAAAGCCCCGAGGCGAACCCGGCCGACGCAAGGACCGCAACGGAGTGAGGAGCGTCCTCACAACTCGGAGAGTTGTGGGATCCAGCGAATCGCCGGAGGCGATTTGCGCGACAGCGAGGCCCGGGAGCCGAGGCGTTCACAAGAGCAAAGCTCTTGTGAGCCAACCAGAACCCGGAGGGTTCTGGTGACGGCGGGGGCTTTCGAGGTGAGTGCAGTATCACCTCCACGCTTCTCCGAACCCTACCACCACCGGCAGTCCGAGCGCCTAAGTGGCCCCACGGTCTCGGCACGGTCATGGAGAAGGTCCGCGTCATCACCAAGGAGAACGGCGAGACGGGTTTCACGTGTCCCAACTGTGGCTCGCGGGTGAATCTCGATTCGAGCCGGGAGTGCTGGAGGTGTGAGTCCCCCTACGAGGTGTACGCCGAGGTGGGCGAGGAGTCGTAAATCGCCGGGCGGAGGCGCGCGACCGCCTCGCGTCGATCGGATAGAACGTTTAACAGTCGTCCCGCCGACCCACCCCCATGGATCTCGGCGAGATCGCCGCCGGCATCGAGGTGACCGCCGAGCAGCGCGACCGCGGCGTCACCACGGTCGACGGGCGGGAGGAGGCCCTCGTCGATCGACTCGCCCCGCACGCCGACGCGCTGCCCTGTACCCCGGAGGCGGCCGCGACGGTGCTCCGATCGCACACGGCCGGAACGAGCGTCGGCGAGAGCGCCCGCGAGGCGGGAATCGCCCCGATGACGGCCGCGAAGGCGCTGCATCGCTGTGGCGTCGAGGGGGTCGATCCCCTGACACCGACGGCCCGCGAGGTGGTGTGCGACTGGCTCGCGGGGGACCTCCCGCGCTCGGAGGCGGTCGAACTGGCGGGCGGTGACGAGGCCGAGTTCGCGCTCGCCGCGTACGTCGCCACCCACGATCCGGTGCCCGCACTCGTCACGGCGGCCGCCCGCGTCGGGGGACGACCGGCGGGCGCCGTCGCGAAGCGCGACTCGCTCGCCGAGACGATGAGCGACCCGACCGAACTCCGGTAGGCCTCAGAGGTAGTCGTGCCCGCCCAGCAGGCCCGTCTCCTCGGGCCGATCGATCTCGACGTCGAGGATCGCTGCCGTCGCCCGCGCGACCGCGGCGCCGAACTCGTCACCGTCGGTCGCCGTCGGCGCGGCCGTCTCCCCCGGGTCGGTCCGGGGAACGCTCGCGTCGGCCGCCTCGACGCTCCCGCGCGTGGCCACGACGGCGTTGACCCCGCCGCCGACGTCGCGGATCCGCGCGCGCTGTCGCTCGATCCCGTCGGTCCCGCGGGTCGTCGCCGGGGCCACCAGCGCCGTCCGGTCGCAGGCGTCGACCGCCGCGACCGCCTGGTTCGCGGCGATCGGCGGGGTGTCGACGAGCACCGCGTCGAACGTCTCGCTCGCCTCGGCCACCCGCTCCTCGAACCGCCGGGCGGCGTCGGCGGACTTCGCCCGCGCGAGCCGTTCGAACGGGGCCGCCGCCGGACAGCAGGCCACCCGGCCCGCGAGGTCGGCCGACAGCTCCGTCAGCCCCGCGTCGAGGGGCGTCTCCCGGCGGTCGGTCACGAGCGCCGTCACGTCCGGGTCGAGGCGCCCGTCGAGGTAGTCGCCGAGTCCCTGCGTGGCGAAGGCCGCGTCGAGCACCGCGACGTCCGCGCCGTCGGCGGCCAGCAGCGCCCCCACCTCGACCGCGAGCCGCGTCGTTCCCGCGCCGCCGACCGCGCCCACCAGCGCCGCCGTGTCGGTCATGGCGACCCTTGTCGCTTCCTCCCTCAAAACCGCTCGGGCCGCCCGGCCCGCCCGGCCCATCCGGCCCGCCCGCGTCGATCACTCCCCGACGGCGATGCGCTCGGCGATGGCGTCCAGGTCGTCGTCGGAGAGGTCCGGCCGTCGCCCGGCGACCCGGTGGATCGGCCCCCCGCCGTCGCCGTCGAACCGGGGGACGAGGTGGGCGTGGACGTGGGGCACCTCCTGGCCCGCCGCGCGGCCGTCGTTGACGCCCACCGTGACCCCGTCGGCGTCGACGGCGGCCTCGATCCGGGGCACGAGGTCGTACACCGCGCCGAACAGGTCGGCCGCGAGGTCGCGGTCCATGTCGGCGATCCGCTCGCGGTGGTCCCGGGGGACGACGAGGGTGTGCCCCGGCGCGAGCGGGTTGGCGTCGAGGAACGCGAGCGTCGTCTCGGCCTCGCCGACGGTCCGCGCCGGCGCCTCCCCTGCGACGATCCGACAGAAGATGCAGTTACCGCCTGCGCTCATGGCCGCGGATGGGGACGAGAGACGGAAAACGACTCCGGTGAGCACGGGGGGACGCGGGGAGCGACGGACGGGCCTCGATCGGTCCCGGACCCGGGAGCGACGGAGCATTTATCAGTTTCGGACGCGAGTTTCATTTACCTATGGTAAAAGACGTGTTCGAGGAGCCGGACGACCCCCGCGAGGAGTGGGTGGACGTGCGGATGACCGATCCGGAGGCGGGAGAGTGGGACGTCGACGTGGTCGTGGTCGACGGCCACGTCGAGTACGTCGATCTGCGCGTCAAACCCGACCTCCTGGCCGAGTTCGTCGACTGCCTCATCGACGACGTCGGGCCCGACAGGGCCGACGAGATTCTGGCGAACGTGGCCGACCGCCAGGACGTCGACCTCGACGGCGGTGCGATCGAGGAGTAGCGTCGCCCGGCGGGACTCCCCGCTCGACGGGAGCTTTTTGCGCCGACCGGACGACGCGACCGTATGGTCGCGTTCGAGAGCGAAACCCAGACCGCGACGTTCCACAGCCCCCTGGAGGAGTTCGAGCGGGTCGAGGTGGACGTGGAGGTGCGCGAGGACCCCCTGACCGGCCGGCAGGCCCGGATCGTCCCCGACAACTTCCTCACGCCCGACGAGGAGCCGGACCTCTCGCCGGTCGTCGCGGACGACGAGGGCTGTTTCTTCTGTCCCGGCGCCGTCGAGGAGGCGACGCCGACGTACGCCGGCCTCGACGTCGAGCGGGGGTCGCGCGGCGCGGCCACCTCCTTTCCCAACCTCAACCCGTACGGCGCGGGCTCGAACGTCGTCGTGCTCACCGAGGACCACTACCGGCCCCTCGACGAGCTCGGGGCCGGGACCCTGGAGGACGGCCTGGCGCTCGCGCTGGAGTACGTCGAGGCCGTGATGGCGCGGACGGACGCACGGGTGGCGTCGATCAACATGAACTTCCTCCGTCCGGCGGGGTCGAGCATCGTCCACCCCCACATGCAGACGCTCGTCGACGACCGCGGGACCAACGCCCTCAGGGAGCGCCTGGACGCGGCCCGGATCCACGCCGAGACCGGATCGTCGACCTACCACGCCGACCTGCTCGACGCCGAACGGGGCGGCGACCGGCACGCCGGGACGACGGGCGCCGTCGAGTGGCTGGCACCCTTCGCCCCGACCCACCACCGGCACCTGACGGGCGTCGCCCCCGGCGCGGGCGTCCCCGGTCCCGACGACGCCCTCGTCGGGGACTTCGCCGCCGGTATGGCCGGCGTCCTCGACTACTACGCCGACCTCGGCCTGAACAGCTTCAACATGGCCCTGCACCTGACCGACGACGACGCCCTCCCGCCCGTCATGGACCTCGTCGCCCGCTCGGTGTTCGAGGAGTACTACTGGAGTGACTCGCCCTTCTTCGTGACCCTCCACGACGAGGGCGTCGTGGACGTGGCGCCCGAGACGTACGCGGCCGAGGCCGGCGCGTTCCTGTAGTGTTCGTCGCCAGCCGCGGCCCGGCCCGTGGCGCGGCGGCGTCGGGACCGCTCGCCGTCCCGGGGCGACCCGCACCCGTCTGGACCGGGGCCGTCCCCGCGGATGGGCGCCCGGGGGAGCGCCGACCGCGATGACGGCCACGGACGGTCCCCCCGAGCGCCTCCTGCGTGGCTACAGCGGTCGCATCGCCATCCTCCTGCTCGTGGCCTTCCTGGCGATGCAGCTCGGCCGGCGGCTCCTTCCTCCCCTCCTCCCCCTGCTCATCGACGACTTCGGGATCACCCCGTTCCAGGCGGGGATCGCCGTCTCGACGCTCTCGGTCGCGCGCGCGGTGGGGCAGTATCCCAGCGGCCGGTTCGCGGACGAACTGTCGCGCAAGACGGTCATCGTGACGAGCATGGCCTGCTGTGTCGTCGGCCTCGGCCTCCTGGCGATTGCCCCGACCTTCGCCGCCCTGCTGGTCGGCGTGGCGGTGTTCGGCGGGAGCTTCGGGCTGTACGACCCGGCCGACCGGGCGCTCCTCTCCGACCTCTTCGAGGAGAAGCGCGGCCGGGCGTTCGGCATCCACATGGTCGGGAGCGACCTCGCCGGCGTCGTCGCCGCCGGGACGGCCGTCGTCACGGTGTCGGCCTGGCGCCGGGCGTTCCTCCCCTCGCTCCTCCTGCTCGTGCCGGTCGTGGGGCTGTTCTACCGCCTGTACCGCGAGCCGATGCGGGTCGGGTGGGCGGACCTGGAGGTCCGGGCGACCGTCAAGCGGCTGCTCGGCACCCCGCGCGTCCGCTGGATCCTGGTCGCATACGTCCTCTACATCTTCGTCACCTCGGGCGTCACGAGCTTCCTCCCGACGTTCCTGATCGCGGTCCAGGGGGCCTCCTTCGCGGTCGCCAGCGGGGTCTTCGCCGCGCTCTACGTCGTGGGGATGGTGGTGCGGCCCCTCTCGGGCTGGCTCTCCGATCGGGTCTCGCGCCAGGCCGTCGCCAGCGGCTCGCTCCTGTTCGCCGGAGGAGGCCTCGTGGGGGTCATCCTGGCCCCGTCGCCGGCCGTCGCGCTGGCGGCCGTCGTCGTCTTCGGGGCCGGTCTCAGATCCTATTCGCCGGCGATGCAGGCCCACCTGATGGACGTCTTCGACGATGACAGCCGGGGGAGCGACCTCGGGGCGGTCCGGACGGTCTACATGGGCGTCGGGAGCCTCGGGCCGACCTACGTCGGGTTCGTCGCCGGCCACGCGAGTTACGTGCTCGCCTACGCGGGCGCCGCCCTGGCGCTCCTGGTCTCGGGGGCGATCAGCTACGGGCTGGCGCGGGAGGCGTGAGTCGCCGGCCGCCCCGCGACGGTGGCGAGGCGGACGATCACCTCCCGTCCGCGGGCGAGACGACGCCCTCGACCCCCGCCGCCCGGAGCGCGTCCGCGAGCGCCCCGCGGTAGGCGGCCGCGTCCGCGTAGCCCAGCCGCGCGCGCCAGACGGCCTCGTAGGCGGGGTGGAGGGCGGGGACGAGCGACACGCCCGGGGCGGACAGGCGCTCGACGGTCGCCACCCGCTCGACGAACCCGTCGAGGTCGCGCCCGTCGGCGGCCAGCAGCGAGGCGGTCGCGTGGCGCCCGGTCGCCAGGACGGCCGTCGGCGCCACCCGGTCGAGTTCGGCGAGCAGGTGGACGCGACACCGCTCGCGCTCGACCGGCGCCGGGTCGCGGTCGGTCGTCGGATCGGCGTCCGGGTTCGTGGCGGCCGGCGTCGAGTCGCCGTCCCCGTCCCCCTCGGCCGCCGGATGCGCCGCGCTCGGGAAACAGTTCACGGCGTTGGTGTAGAACGTCCGCCCGTCGAGGCCGAGTGCGGCGATCAGCCGGCGGACCCGGCGGCCGGAGTGACGCGAGGTGTACGCGAGTCCGGTCTGGTTGCCCCCGCCCCATGTCGCGTCGGGGTCGCCCGCCGCGGGCGCCTCGCCGCCGACGACCACGTCGGCGTCGAGCGGCCCGTTGCCCCACGCGATCCGCGTCCGCCCGGCCGCGAGCGCCGGACACCGCGCACAGTCGGGCGCGAGGACGAGCGCGTCGTCGGGATCGGGGAACGGCGGGTCGTCGGACACGCCGGCGGGAACGGCCGGTTCGACGAAAGGCGTTGTGCCTCCGGGGCGGCGTTCGCGGGGCTCGACGCGGGGACCGGTCCCGCTCTCGTCGGGTCGGCCCGGCCCTCGCCCGGCAGCGCGCTCAGTCGCAGTGGGTCTTCTCGAACGCCGGCGTCGGATCGGTGGGTCGGTCGGGATCGCAGACGCGGATGGTCCCGTCGTCCCGGACGAAGACGTTCCAGCCCCGGACGGTGAAGTGGAGTATCTTCGTCGGCGGCGCGCCGGCGCCGTCCTCGAACAGTCCGTCGAGCCCCGCCGGGTCGATCGCGTCGGCGAGCGGATCCAGTTCCGTCGGCGCGACCCCCTCGACGGCCGCGATCGCCTCGACGACGGCCACGGAGGGAGGCCGCCCGCGCTCTCCTCCGTACCGGGTGTCGTAGACGGGCGTGCACTCACAGCGGACGGACGGGGTGGAGGGCTCTCCGTCAGTCATGGTTCCGGGGAGGGACGGACGGAGTTTGTATCCGTCGAAACGGCCCGGAAGGACCGTCGAGCGGGGATCGCACGGGCCCCGCGACGCGCGCGCTCGCCTCGGCGGTGGACGACGACGGCGGGGCCCGTCAGTCCAGCGCGCTGGCGAGGACCGGCGCGGCGCTGACGGTGCTGACCGGTCGCTCGACGGTGTCGGTGGCGTGGATGGCGGCGACGCCGGCCCGCGCCAGTTTCGTCCGGGCGTCGCGGGCCAGCACGGGGTGGACGCAGGCGACGAAGACGCGGCCGACGCCGCGCGCCGCCAGGGCGGCCACCGCCTCGCTCATCGTCGATCCGGTGGCGACGATGTCGTCCGCGATCACCACGTCCCGCCCCGCGACCCGTGCGTCGCTCGGCTCGACGGTCACCTCGGTTCCCGACTGTCGGGTCTTCTCGAAGTGGTCCGTGTCGCCGCGACCGTAGGCGTCCCGGACGGTCGCCGCGAGGTCGGTGGCGCCCGCGTCGGGCGCGAGAAAGAGCGGGTCGTCGAGGTCCGCCGGCAGGGGGGCCGCGAGGCGGGGCGCGGCGTCGACGACGGTGCAGGGGACGTCGAAGAAGTCCGCGACCGCGTCCTCGTGGGGCGTGACGACGACGACCCGGTCGGCGCCGGTCGAGACGGCGCGCGCGACCGCACGCGCCGAGACGGGATGTCCCGGCTCGAACGCCTCGTCCTGGCGCCCGTAGCCCATGTACGGCAGGACGGTCGTCACGTCGGTCGCGCCGGCCTCGCGGACGGCGTCCTGCAACTGGAGGAGTTCGACGTGGGCCTCCGCGGTGGTCGTGGCGGCGACGACGGTCGCGCGCGCGGCGTCGAATCCGGGGACGGCGGCCAGGAGCTCTCCGTCGGGGTGGCGGTCGTAGGAGACGGCGGCCAGCGGGGCGCCCCGCGCGTCCGCCAGCGCGGCCGCGAGCGACTGCGAGGTCGATCCGGGGACGATCACGGTCGGGGTTCGCGCGCCACCCCCTAAACCGCTTTCTCCTCGTCGTCTCCCGTCGCGTCCCCGCCGGACCCACCCCGGCCAGCGTCGTCCGCGTCGGCACCGCTCGCGTCGACCGCCAGCCGGCGGACCCCCGCCACCCCGAGCGACCGGCGGCGCCACCCGTCGCCGGCGTCCGCCAGCACGACCCCGTCGGCGGTCACGGCGTAGCGGGCGTCCCGCCCGAATCCGACGTCGACCACGTCCGCGGCGTCCACGTCGGCCGGGAGGTCGACCCGCTCCCACTCGTCGTCGGGCGACGGCCGGGCGTAGGCGGCGTCCCCGACCGCCAGTGCCCGGCCGTCGGCCGCGGCGGCGACCGCCCGGAACGGACCGTCGAGGCGGGAGAGCCAGCCGTTGCCCAGGGCGTAGAGGCCGTCGCCGGTCGCCGCGAGCGGCCGGCCCCCGCCGGCGACGTCGCGCGCGTCGGTCAGGCCGGCGGGCGCGAGGCCGTCCGCGGTCGCCCGGAAGACGCCGTCGGCGGCCGCGACGAGGCCGGCGTCGACGGCCCGGACCGCCCCGACCCGGCCGAGCGTCACCCATTCGTCGCTCCCGTCCGCCTCCCCGACCAGCCGTGCGACGCGTCCCCCGTCGTCGGCCGCGAGCACCGCCCCCCCGGCGTCGGCGCCGACCGCGACGGCCGTCCCGAACCCGGTCGGCTCGTCGTCGACGAGCACGTCCGCGCCCGCCGCGACGACCGCGGTGCCGTCTGCGGTGGCCGTCGCCCCGCCGTCGTCTCCGGTGGCCGTCGCCCCGCCGTCGTCTCCGGTGGCTGTCGCCCCGCCGTCGTCTCCGGTGGCTGTCGCCCCGCCGTCGTCTCCGGGGGCCGTCGCCCCGCCGTCGTCTCCGGGGGCCGTCGCCACCCTTCCGACGACGGCCACGTCCCCGACGGACTCCCGCCGGGCCAGGCCGAACCGACCGATCCGATCGGCGGCGACCCCCACCCACACCAGTCCGCTCTCGCTGGCGACGTACGCCACCGCCCCCGCGCGGCGGTCGGCGTAGACCCGCTTCTCCGCGATGTCGTCCATGCGCGCCGTTCGGGGCCGGGGCCTAAGGAGTTTCCCGGGGCTAGATGAACTCCCGGACGTCCGAGTACCACATGTCGTGGTGGTCGACGGCGCCCACGCGCTCGGCGACGGCGACGGCGATGGCGTGCCAGCAGAGCTGTTCGGGGTCGTCGGGGTCGAGGTTGTACTCGCTGTCCTTGCAGGTGCAGGCGCCGTCCTCGACCACGTACTCGTCCCGGTGGCCGACGACGACGGTGAAGTCGCGGTAGCGCTTGACCCGCTCCTCGGAGACGGCCTCGATGGCCCGCCGGCCGCGGGCGCCGTGGGCCGCGATGATGGCCTCGACGGCGACGCCGGTCAACTCGCCGGCCTCGTCGAGCGTGGCCCGCCAGCCCCCCTGATCCGGATCGTCGCCCCCGCTCACTCTCCCCCCTACCCCCGTGCGTGGCAAAAGGCTTCGGTGCGAGCGGCGGCGGGGACCGATCGACGAGCCGACCGGCGGCCGGTCGATCGCGCGGCTTTTGCCGCCGGACGCGCCAGACCGGGCATGGAGGTCACCGAAGGGGGACTCTCGTTCGCGGTCGAGGAGGCCCGCGACGGCGCGAGCGAGGGGGCCGGCGACGGCGTCTTCTACAACCCCACCCAGGAACTCAACCGGGACGTCACGGTCGCGGTCCTCCGGGCCTACCGGGAGCGCGAACCCCGGGCCGAGACGTATCTCGACGCGACCGCCGCCAGCGGCGTCCGGGGGGTACGCGCCGCCAGCGAGGGCTACGACGTCACCTGCGTCGACCGCGACCCCGACGCGGTCGCGCTCTCCCGGCGGAACTTCGAGCGCAACGGGCTGGCGGGAACGGTCGTCGAGCGCGACGCGAACGCCCTGCTCCACGAGTCGTCGGGCTTCGACGTGGTCGACGTCGACCCCTTCGGCTCCCCCGTCCCCTTCGCGGACGCCACGCTCGCACACGCGCGGGACCTGGCCTGCGTGACGGCGACCGACACCGCGCCGCTCTGTGGCGCCCACTTCGACGCCGGCGTCCGCCGGTACTCGGCCGTCCCGCGCAACACCGACTACCACCCGGAGATGGGGCTGCGGATCCTCTGTTCCGCGCTCGTCCGCACCGCCGCCCGCTACGACGTGGCCGCCCGCCCGATCTGCTCGCACGTCTCCCGGCACTACGTCCGGACGTACCTCGAACTCGACCGGGGGGCGAGCGCCGCCAACGACGCCCTCGACGCCCTCGGCCACCTCCATCACTGCCAGGACTGTCTGGTCCGGGAGGCCGAGCGCGGCCCCATCGCACACCCCCCGGACGCCTGTCCGGCCTGCGGGAGCGCCCGGGTCGTCACCGCGGGGCCGCTCTGGCTCGGCCCGATCAGGGACCGCGCGTTCGTCCGGGCCGTCCGCGACGCCGTCACCGACGAGATGGGGACCGCCGACGACGCCCGGGACGTCCTGGAACTCGTCGAAACCGAACTCGACGCGCCGACTCACTACGACCAGCACCGGCTCTGTCGGCTGTGGGGGCGGTCCGCCAGCCCGATGGACGACTTTCTCGACGCGCTCCGGGACGCCGGCCACGAGGCCAGCCGCGCCCACTACGGCGGGACGACGTTCAAGTCGACGGCGTCGGTGCCGGAGATGCGGGCGGCGACGGCGGGGCTGTAGGCGACGGCGGGGCTGTAGGCGACGGCGGGGCTGTAGGCGACGGCGGGGCTGTAGGCGACGGCGGGGCTGTGGAACGACGAAATGCCGGATGAATGGGTGCGCGGTAGCCAGCGAGACCCGGACTGCAGACGTTTTCCCCACGTCCGTACGACCCGTTCGGCTCCCGCCGAATTCCCACCGGCCGTTTTCACGACCAGCAGTACTTGGCCTTCGTCCGTCCCCTCCGGAAGGGACGGCACTGGCGTGGTGTGGTTCTGCTTCGGACCGACCGCCTTATGATTTCGGCAGTCGTTCCCAGTTCACCACTTCTCGCGTGAGCGATCTTCGGCGAACCGTCCAGTTGGCCTGGCTGACTTCCCGCGCAACACCTCCCTACGACGCGCCGAAGCTTAAAGATTTCTGAAATTTGGGTGGTACTACCACGCAGGGAGAGCGACGGACGTTCGAAGGGAACGGGAAAGCCCACGACTGCGGTCGAGGGAGGGAAGTCACTTGTGCGAGACGGTCGAATCGTCCGTTCCGTGACCGTACGCCGCCCGCTCGGGGTCGCCCGGCGGATCGTCCGGGAGTCACAGGCCCGCGACGTCCCCACGTTCGCCGCGGCGGTCGCCTACTACGCGTTCGTCTCGCTCGTTCCGCTGCTCGCGCTGGCGCTGATCGTCGCGGCCGCGACCGGGGGGCAGGCGCTCGAAGCCGCCGTGACGGACCTCGCCGGGCGATATCTCCTGCCGACGGGGCGGGACGCCGTCGCCGAGGCGCTCCGCGGAACGCGCGGCCGGGGGAGCGCGACCGTCCTGGGGATCGCCGCGCTCGCGTGGTCGTCGCTCCGGCTCTTTCGCGGCGTCGACCTCGCTTTCGCCCGGATCTACGGCACCGACGTCGGCGGCCTCCTCGCGCAGGTCCGGGAGGGCGCCGTCGCCCTCGTCAGCGTCGGCGTCGGCACCCTGTCGGTGACCGTCCTCTCGGGCGCGCTGGGGGCGCTCGCCGGGCGCTCGGCGCTTGCAGGCCTGGTTCCTTTCCTCTCTCTGGCCGTCCTCGCGGGCGCGTTCTTCCCGCTCTACTACGTGCTCCCCGACGCCGCCATCCACCCCCGCGAGGCGCTTCCGGGGACCGCCGTCGCCGCGGTCGGGTGGACGCTCCTCGGGACCGCGTTCGGCGTCTACGCCGCCTACGCCGGGAGCCAGGGACGGGTCGCGGTCTACGGCGTCCTCGGCGGCCTGGTCCTGCTCGTCTCCTGGTTCTACCTGGCCGGCCTGGTCGTCCTGGTCGGCGCCGTGACCAACGCCGTCCTCGCGGGCCGACTCGGCCCCGACCGGCAGGTACAACATCCCCGCGGCCGACACGGCGTCACGATGGGCGACGAGGGTGCCGTCGACGACGACGCGGGCCCCGGGACCGCCGACGCGGACCCGGAGGCCGCCACGGACGCCGACGCGGACCCGGAGGCCGCC
>JBDGUC010000049.1:0-17022 GCA_042216285.1 Haloferacaceae archaeon | reverse complement strand
CGGACCCGGAGGCCGCCACGGACGCCGCCGGACGGGGCCCGGACGCCGCGGCCGGGGACGCCGGCGGGGAACCCGCCCCCGGGGCCACGGCGGAGGCGGCGGACGCGGCGGAACTCGAAGCGCGGATCGCCACCCTCCGGGACGACCTCGACGAGTTCCGCGAGGACGTCGACGAGCGGACCGTCCACCGCGACGAGATCCGGTCGGAGCTGAAGCGCTACGTCCGCCGGCGGGTCCGCCGGGGCCACGCCCGGGGCTGGGGGCCCTATCTCGTCCTCCTCTACGGCACCGTCATGACCCTCGGGGCGTTCTACTTCCTCGACGGGATCTGGGCGATCCTCGCCATGATCGTTCTCTTCCTCTCGACGCTCGGACTCTACACGCTGTTCGTCGTGGTCGGGACGGGGCTGAACCTCCTGGGGACGCCCCGGAAGGCCTACGAGCGGGTCCGCGAGTTCCGGGACTAGGGCGTCCGGGCGAAGCGACCCTCCCCTGCGAGGCCACCGTCCGGGCGCCAAACGTTTTCGGCGCGCCGACGGTATCGACCTCATGGACGTACTGGTGACGGGCGCGACGGGTTTCGTCGGGAGCCGGCTGGTTCCCGCCCTGCTCGACCGGGGCCACGGGGTGACGGCACTCGTGCGCGACGCCGACCGCTACGCCGCCCCGGCGGGGGTTCGCGTGGTCGAGGGCGACCTCCTCCGGCCGGGGAGCTTCGACGCGGCCCTCGACGTCGAGGCGGCCTACTATCTGGTCCACTCGATGCGGGCGGGCGGCGACTTCGAGGAGCGCGACCGCCGGGCGGCGCGCACCTTCGCCGACGCCGCGAGCGCGTCGAGCGTCTCTCGCGTGATCTACCTCGGGGGGCTCGGCGAGGACCGCGACGCCCTCTCGGCGCACCTCCGGTCGCGCCGGGAGATCGAGCGCGTCCTGGCCGCGGGCGACTACGCGCTCACCACCCTCCGGGCCGCCATCATCGTCGGGGCCGGGAGCGCGAGCTTCGAGATGGTCCGCCAGCTGGCCGGACGGCTCCCCGTGATGGTGACGCCGCGGTGGGTCCACACGCCCTGTCAGCCCATCGCCGTCGACGACGTGGTGGCGTATCTCGCCGGCGTGCTCGGCGTCCCCGCGACGGCGGGCGAGACCTACGAGATCGGCGGGCCGGAGGTGCTCACGTACGCCGAGATCCTCCGCCGGGTCGGCCGGCAACTGGGCGCCGAGCCGGTGATCGTCCCCGTCCCGGTGCTCACCCCGCGGCTGTCGGCGTACTGGGTCGGGCTGGTGACCGACGTTCCCGCGTCGGTCGCGCGCCCGCTCATCGACGGGCTGAAGAACCCCGTCGTCGTCCGCGACGACGGCATCCGCGACCTCGTCCCGATCGAGTTGACCCCGTTCGACGAGGCGGTCGCGCTCGCGCTCGACACGGCCGCCGGGACGGACTCCGACCGGACGGCGGCGTCGGACGTGCGCGTCTGATGTCGCCGTCGTCGCGGTACGGCGAGACGTGGGTCTACGAGTCCATCGTGGGCGCGCTCCCCGGGGTGACGCTCACGCCCACGCGGGCCGTCGCCGTCCAGTTCGGGCTGTTCGAGGCCGCGGTCCTCGGCCTCGCGGCCGCCTACGACCTGTGGACGGCCGCGGTGGCGGGCACCGTCGCGGTTGCCGTCGCCACGGCCGGGAGCGTCGCCATGCTCCGGATCGGGGCGGCGATCCGGCGCCTCGATACCCCGGCGGCGTACCGCCGCCTCCTGTTCGGGTCGAGCGTCGAGGTGGTGCTCGCGGTGCTCGCCTTCGTCGCGCTCGTGACCTACCTGTTCGTCGGCGTCCCGGGGCTCCCCGGCGCCCCCGGCCGGCCGTTCCTCCGGTCCCTGTTCGGGCCCGACCCGCCGCCCCTCGTCGTCTACCTCACCCTGCTCGTGCTCTGGGACCTCTGTTACCGGGTGGGCACCGCGTGGTGGACGGCGGTCGTCGCGCTCTGGGGGGCGACCCGCTACCGGTTCGATCGCCGGACCGTCGCGGGGCTCCGGCGGGTCGACGCGACCAACGTCGCGTTCGCGCTCGTCCAGCTCGCGCTGGTCCCGTTCCTGACCGACCAGCCGGTGTTGCTGGTCGCCGTGGGCGGCCACGTGGCGGCGGTCACGCTCGTCTCGGCGGCTGCCGTCGGGCTCGTCCGGGAGGAATAGCGGCGTCAGTCACCCTTCAGCTGCTCGAACTGCTCGATGAGGGCCTCGGCCGAATCGCCGTCGTCGTACTCGAGTTCGCCCCGGAAATCCGACCGAGCGCCCTCGAAGTCGGCGTCGACCTGTGACGCCTTCTGCTCGCGGCGCTCGTGCTCGTCCTCGTCATAGGCACCCATTGACATGGTACATGTAACCATGGGGGGTGATCTCCCATATAGGTATCGGAAAATTCGGCGCCGGGACGGACACGAACATACCGCCGGATGCGCTCGTCCGGTCCACTCGACCGATCCGGAGGACGCCCCGGGTCACGACGGGGCAACCGATATATTCGCGCGCCGCCGCTGTCTGACGCATGGCGACGCATTTCCGGACGTTTGCGACCCTCGTCCTCGTCGCGTTCGTGGGGATGGGGGTGGCGTCGCTGATGGGCTACGACGTCGGCTTCAGCGAGGCCCCGTCCCACTCGTTCCTTCCGACGGCGACCGAGACCCCCGCGACGCCGACGCCGACCCCGAACGCCCGGGAGCGCGAGCGATGGGGGGCGGTCCGGCCGGCGGACGTCCGCGCGGCGTTCCACGAGCGACTCGACGCCTACCGGCAGAACCGCAGTCGCATGCCGCTGTCGGCGAACGGTCGGCTCCGCGCGGTCGCCGACGAGCACAGCGCGGACATGGCCGCCGAGGGGTACGTGGCCACCGACGATCCGAACGGGAAGACGGCCCGAGAGCGCATGCGCGACGCCGGCGTGAACTGTCGGAACGGCCGCGAACTCGTCGCCGCGGTCCGACCGGACGACGGACCGGACCGGAGCGCCTCCGCCCTCGCGCGGACGCTCTTTGCCCGGTGGACCGACGCCCGGTCGGAGATCGAACTGATGTCGTCGATCGGGGCCACGCGGTCGGGGCTCGGACTGTACGCGACCGACGACGGGACGGTCTACGCGACGCTCGACGTCTGCTGATGGGCGCGGGCCCCCGCGACGGCGTCCCCGGTCGGGCGCCGGGCGGGCGTTGACGGGGAGGGGGCGTTCTTCGAGGACCCGTGACACGACGAACTCGACGGCTGACGGAGGAACTCAGTCGTCCGTCGCCGCCCCCGTCTCCACGTACACCCGGTCGTCGAACAGGAGCGCGACGAAGAGCGCGGCGACGACCGTCGCGGCCGCGAGGTACGAGAAGCTCCGGCGGATGCCGGCGGTCTCCGACAGGAGACCGATCGCGGCGGGCGAGAGCGCGCCGAAGACCCGCGAGGCGGTCCAGAGGTAGCTGAACGTCCGCCCCTCGCGTCCGTCGGGCGTCAGGTCGCTGACGAGCGAGTCGCGCGCCGGGCTGTTGCCCCACAGGCAGACGCCCAGCACGACCAGGACGGCGACGAGCGCCCCCGGACCGAGCGGGAGGACGGCGAACGCCAGGACCGCCACCGCCGCGACCGCGAGCGAGCCACACAGCACCCGCCGGTGCTCGTATCGGTCGACCAGTGCGCCTCCGGCGAACCGGCCCCCGGCCGCCGCGACCAGCAGCACCGACAGCGCGAAGTCGGCGAACGACTCCGGGGCGACGACCAGGCCGCCGAGCGTCACCGTGTAGCCGTAGACGTCCGCGACGAACGTCGGGACGAAGGTCACGGCCCCCTGGACGACGACGTTGTAGGCGGCGAAGTAGCCCACGAGGGCGAGGAGCGGATAGAGGTAGCGCCGGCGGTCGGTCGGCCACGACTCCTCGGCCGCGCCCGTCCCCTCCCCGCCGGTCCGGTCGGTCGGCGGCCGGGTGTCGAGGTCCGTGGCGCCGAGGACGACGAACAGGAGCGCGCCCCCGACCAGTCCGAGGACGCCGAACCCGAGGAGGATCGACCGCCAGCCGAACGCGAGGACGAGCACGCCGACGAGCGCAGGACCGGCGGCGTCGCCGAGCTTCGACCCGCCACCCCAGACTCCGAGGATCCGTCCCCGCGCCTCGTCGCTCGCGTTCGACGTGAGCAGCGGCACCCCCACGGGGACGTGGGCGCTCGTCCCGGCCCCCGAGACGAGGGTGGCGGCGATCATCACCGCGAACGGCCCGTCGAGGTGGCGTCCCGCGACGACGGTCGTGGGGAGGCCCGCTCCGAGCGCCGGGGCGAACGAGAGCAGCACGTAGCCGGCGCCCACCACCGCCAGGGCGCCCGAGAGGACGGCCCGACGGTCGTACCGGTCCGAGAGGACGCCCATCGGGAGAAGAAAGAGGGACGACCCGGCGAAGTAGCCGCTGACGAGCAGCCCGAGCTTCCAGAGCGGGTAGCCGAGCACGACCGCGAGCACCGGGATCAGCGGCGGGATCAGGCGGAGGAACAGGTGGAAGGTGAAGTGGATGCCGCCCATCAGCGCCGCGAGCCCCCAGTGCCGGCGATCCATACCCCCCGTGGACGGCACGCTCGCATCACGCTTGTGGATACGTGGACGGCGGCGCCGGGCGCCCCGGTCGCGGTCATCCCGGGCCACGACCGGGGCGCCCGGACGCACGAACCGACGGGCTCCTCGGGGCCACGGAGTCCCCGAGGGAACGCGAGCGGCGTTCGATGACGGGCCAAGGACGGGAGCGGTGACGGGGCCTGACGGGCAGGACGGTGCCGACGGCGATCTCCGCTCCCGTCGGGACGACGACCCTTCGGCCCGGAAAACCTGTGCCCTCCGTATCGAAGGCATTGTTGTCGCCACGTCCGGTGGCGCCGGACCCACGCCCGCCGACGGGAGGGCGCTGGGGGGACGACGAGCGGACACGGACGAACGGGGCGACCCACCGGCGGCGGGTTTCAAGTCGCTCCTCCTCCCGCGTGGAGCCATGCGCCTCTTCGTGTCGGTCGACCTCCCCGACGCGCTCGCGCCCGCCGTCGCCGACGTACAGGACCGCCTGCGCGACGCCGACGGGTTGCGGTTCACCGATCCCGGGCAGGCACACCTCACGCTGAAGTTCCTCGGCGAGACGCCCCCCGACCGTCTGGAGGCGGTCGAGCGAGCGCTCGCCGACGCCGTCGAGGCGGCGGACGTCGCCCCCTTCGAGGCCACGGTCGGCGGCCTCGGGGTCTTCCCCTCGCTCGACTACATCTCCGTCGTGTGGGCCGGGATCGGGGCGGGGAGCGCCGAGTTGACCCGCCTCCACGAGGCCGTCGAGCGCGAGACGGTCGCGGCCGGCTTCGACCCCGAGGACCACGAGTTCACCCCCCACGTCACCCTCGCGCGGATGGACGACGCGCGGGGGAAGGACCTCGTTCGGCGGGTCGTCCGCGACGACGACCGGACCCTCGGCTCGTTCCGGGTGGCGGAGGTGCGCCTCACGGAGAGCACGCTGACCGACGACGGGCCGCGATACGGGACGGTCGCCCGGTTCCCGCTCGGCTGATCGCCGCCGACCGGCACCGGCCCGCTATCCGAACCGCTCGACGCCGAACGCCGAGAGGTCGGCCGGGGGCGCCCGGCCGCAGACGAGGTCGGCGACCAGCCGCCCGGCGTAGGGACCCATCTGGAGGCCCGTCGGGCCGAACCCCGTCGCCACGAACGCCCCCTCGACGCCGGGGACGGCGCCGACGACCGGGAGGCCGTCGGGGGTCCCGGGGCGAAGTCCGACGCGGACCTCGCGGAGGGCGGCGTCGGCGAGGCCGGGCGCGACCCGCTCGGCCCGCGAGAGCACCGTCCGCACGCCCCGCACGTCCGGATACGGGACGAACCCCGAGCCCTCCTCGTAGGTCGCCCCGACGGCGACGCGGCCGCCGGGCCACGGCACCGCGTAACACCGCTCCGTGGTGCTCAGGATCGGCCAGTCGTCGGTGGCCGTGGCGGCGCCGTCGTCGGGGGCGACGTCGAGGTGGACGATCTGTCCGCGCATCGGCTCGACGGGGAGCGAGGTCCCGAGGTCGTCGGCGAACGCGCCCGACCACGCCCCGCCCGCGACGACGACGGCGTCGGCCGACCGGGCGGTGCCGTCGGCGACGACGCCGGTCACGCGGCCGTCGGCCGTGCGGATCCGCTCGACGTCGCCCGCCTCGACGGTCAGTCCCGCGCGCTCGCCGGCCGTCCGGAGCGCGGCGGCGAACCGCCGGCCGTCGACCTGCGCGGCGTCGTCGTACCGGACCGCCCGGGCGACGTCGGCGAGCGGCGGGAACAGGTCGCGGGCCCGGGCGGGATCGAGGGTCGTCAGGCTCCCCGGCGCGGGGGTGTCGAGGCGCTCGGCCCGGTCGCGGGCGCGGTCGAGCGCCCGGTCGAGTTCGTCGGCGTCGGCCGCCCCGACGGCCACCTCCAGGAGCGGTCGCTCGACGAAGCCGGTGTCGTCGGACGCGAGGGCGGCGTCGAGGTCGCGGTAGTAGGCGACCGCGTCCGTGGCGACCCGGAACCACGCCTCGCTGTCGGTCCGACTGCCGAACGCGGGGGCGAGGATGCCGGCGCCCGCGTCGGTCGCCCGGCCCTCGTCGCCCCGGTCGATCAGGCGGGTTCGAACTCCGGCGTCCGCGAGGTGGTAGGCGGCCGAGGAGCCGGCGATGCCGCCTCCGACGACGACGGCGTCCATGACGGGACGCGGGCGGGCGGACGGGAAAAGCCAGCGACCGCGCCTCCGAGTCCGGGGACGCGGCGTGAGCCGACGACCCGCCGACGGGCGGAAGGAACAAGCCTTTATGCGGCGCAGGAGACGTTCGAGCCATGAGCAAGAAGTCCAAGGCCAAGAAGAAGCGGCTGGGGAAGCTGGAGCGACAGAACAGTCGCGTCCCGACGTGGGTGATTCTGAAGACGGACATGCAGGTGACCCGCAACCCCAAGCGGCGCAACTGGCGGCGAAGCGACACGGACGAGTAGGGCATGAGCGCGAACGACTTCGAGGAGCGGGTCGTGACCGTCCCGCTCCGCGACGCCAAGGCCGCGCCCGTCAACGAACGGGCCGACGCCGCGATGCGCATCGTCCGCGAACACCTCGCACGGCATTTCTCGGTCGAGACGGACGCGGTCCGCCTCGATCCGTCGCTGAACGAGGCCGTCTGGGAACGGGGGCGCCACGAACCCCCGAGCACGCTCCGCGTTCGCGCCGCGCGGTTCGTCGAGGAGGGCGAACCGATCGTCGAGGCCGAGCCCGCCGAGTGACGGTCGCGTGATGCGTGCCTCGTTCGCCGGCTCGTCCTACGTCGGCGTCTTCGCCCGGGCGACCGACGACCACCTCCTGGTCCGGCCGGACGCCGACGCCGACCTCGTGGCGGAGATGGCCGCCGAACTCGACGCCGAACCCGTCCGCACGACCGTCGGCGGGTCCGCGACCGTCGGCTCGCTCGCCGCGGGCAACGAGAGCGGCCTGCTGGTCTCCGGCCGGATCACCGACCGCGAGCGCGAGGCGCTGGCCGACGCCACCGGGCGCCCGGTCGTCGAACTCCCGGGCCGGGTGAACGCCGCGGGCAACGTGGTGCTGGCCAACGACTACGGCGCCTACGTCACGCCCGACCTCTCGGACCGCGCGGTCGCGGCCGTCCGCGAGGCCCTCGACGTGCCCGTCGAGCGGGGGCGCCTGGCCGACGTGGGCACCGTCGGCACCGCCGCGGCGGCGAATAACCGCGGCGTGCTCTGTCACCCGAAGGCCCGCGAGCCACAGCTCGACGCGCTCGAAGCCCTGCTGGACGTGCGGGCCGACATCGGCACCGTCAACTACGGCGCGCCGTTCGTCGGCTCCGGGCTCGTGGCCAACGACACCGGCTACGTCGCCGGCCAGGACACCACCGGTCCCGAACTGGGCCGGATCGAGGACGCCCTGGACTACATCGACTGATCCCTCTACCGAGTAGGAAGATTCTTCCCTGCGCTCGTCCTCGGCAGGCACATGAGCCAGTTCGCAGTGAGCGGGCGGTATCAGACCCGCGACGGCTACCAGGAGTTCACCAAGACGGTGACGGCTCCCAACGACGAGGTGGCCCGCGACCGGGTCTACGCTCTGCTCGGGAGCGAGCACGGCCTGAAGCGGATCCAGGTCGAGCTCGGCGGGACCGAGGAGGTGGGGGCATGAACGCCGGCGGCGGCCAACAGCAGCTCCAGCAGCTCTCGCAGGCCCTGGAGGTGATCGAGGGGGAGATCGCCGAACTCCGGACCGAGATCGAGGAGCTGGAGGACGAGCAGGAGGCGATCGACGGGGCCATCGAGGCCATCGAACACCTCGACACCGGCTCGACGATCCAGGTGCCCCTGGGCGGCGGCGCCTACGTCCGCGCCGAGGTCCAGAACGTCGACGAGGTGATCGTCTCGCTCGGCGGGAGCTACGCGGCCGGCCAGCCCGAGGGGGACGCGATCGACGCCCTCGAACACAAGCGGGACGCGCTCGACGACCGCATCGCGGGCGTCCGCGAGGAGATCGAGGAGCTCGAAGGGGAGAGCGAGCAGGTCGAAGAGCAGGTCGAAGCCCTCCAGGGCCAGATGCAACAACAGCAGATGCAACAGCTCCAGCAGATGCAGGAAGGCGACGACGGCGAGTGAGTCCGCGAGGAGCGTAGGGGATGTTCGACGGACTGAAGGACAAGCTCAGCTCGTTCCGCGAGGACGCCGAGGCGGCCGCCGAGGAGGTCGAGGAGCCGGCCGCCGAGGAGGTCGAGGAGCCGGCCGCCGAGGAGGTCGAGGAGCCGGCCGCCGACGACGAGGGCGACGCCGGCGCGCCGGGGGACGACGGCGAGTCCGGGGACGAGGGCGACGCCGACGGGAGCGGAAGCCGCGGGGTCGGTCGCCTCCGGCGCGCGAAGGCGCTCGCCACCGGCAAGGTGATCATCGAGGAGTCGGACCTCGAGGAGCCCCTGTGGGACCTGGAGATGGCGCTGCTGGAGAGCGACGTGGAGATGAGCGTCGCCGAGGCCATCCTCGATCGCATCCGGGAGCGACTGGTCGGGGAGAGCCGGGCCCAGGTGGAGACGACGGGGGGACTGGTCGAGGAGGCGCTCCGGGAGGCGCTCGTCGAGGTGATCAGCGTCGGGCAGTTCGACTTCGACGAGCGGATCGCGTCGGCCGACAAGCCCGTCACCGTCGTCTTCACCGGCGTCAACGGCGTCGGCAAGACCACCACCATCGCCAAGATGGCCCGCTACCTCGACGCCCGGGGCCACTCGTCGGTGCTCGCCAACGGCGACACCTACCGCGCCGGCGCCAACGAGCAGATCCGCGAGCACGCCGAGGCCCTGGGAGCGAAGCTCATCAGCCACGACCGGGGCGGCGATCCCGCCGCGGTGCTCTACGACGCCGTGGAGTACGCCAAGGCCAACGACGTCGACGTGGTGCTCGGCGACACCGCCGGCCGCCTGCACACCTCCCACGACCTGATGGAGCAACTGGCGAAGATCGACCGCGTCGTGGATCCGGATCTGACGATCTTCGTCGACGAGTCGGTCGCCGGGCAGGACGCGGTCGAGCGCGCCCGCGAGTTCGACGCCGCCGCCGCCATCGACGGCACGATCCTGACCAAGGCCGACGCCGACTCCCAGGGGGGAGCCGCCGTCTCCGTCGCCCACGTCACCGGCAAGCCCGTGCTCTTTCTCGGCACCGGACAGGGGTACGACGACCTGCGGCGGTTCGACCCCGAGGCGCTGGTCGAGGACCTGCTGGACGAGTGATGCGCACGGGCGCCTCCGGGCGCGACCGGCGCCCGACCCGCAACGTTTAGTCCGCGCCCCGGATACGGGGCGTCGAATGGAGCTCGAGTCCGTCCCGGGCGTCGGGGCGAAGACCGCCGCGGCGCTCCGGGAGCTCGACGACCCCGAGCGCGCGCTCCGGGAGGGCGACGTGGCGACGCTCGCGCGCGCCCCCGGCGTCTCGACGGGCCGGGCCGCCGCCATCGCCCGCGCGGCGATCCGCGAGCGCCACGGCGTCGGCGACGAGCGCTTTCTCGCCACCGACCGGGCCCGCGCGATCCACCGCGACGCCCTCGACCTGCTCGCCGACCGGACCGTCACCGACCACGCGGCCCGGCGGGTCGAGACGTTCGTCCCGACCGCCGCCGACGGCCGGATCGCGGAGGTCCGGGCCCTCGTCGAGCGGGCGATGGACCGCGAGCCCGCCCCCGAGGTGACGTCGGCGCTCGCGGGCGTCGAACCCCCCGTCGAACCGGAGCCCCCGCGGGTGCGCGAGCGGTGTCTCGCCACCGCCGACGCCGAGCGCTACGCGGCGGCGACCGACGCGCTCCCGGAGCTTCCGGTCGAGGTGGTCGAGGACGCCCGCGGGCTGGCGGAACTCGCCCGGTCGTACGCGACGGTCTACGCGCTCGACGAGACCTTCGCCGGCGCCGACGTGACCGGCGACGTGCGGGTCCGGCCCGACGCGCTCGACGCGCCCGTCGACGTGGTGCCCGAGCGGCCGCTCGCCTTCTTCGCCGCGAACCGCGACCGGCTGCTCTCGGCGGCCGACGTCCACGAGGCGGCGGACCTCGACCCGCCCTGTGACCTGGACGCGCTCCGGGCGGGCCTCGCCCGGGTGGACGACGACGGGGGCGTCGTCGGCGACGACGACCTCGACCGGCTGGCGGCCGCCGTCGACGACCTCGACGCGGCCGTCTCGACCGCCGAGTCCGTCGCCACCGACCACCTCCGGGGGGTCCTGCGCGAGCGGGACGTCACCATCGAGGGCCAGGACTTCCTCTCGCTGGTCGAGCAGGGCGCGCGGGTGGACGCGCTGCTGGCCCGGGAACTCGCCGACGAGTTCGACGCCGCCGTCGAGCGGGCCCGCGCGCACCTGATCGACGCCCTGGGTCTGGAGGACCACGCGGACCTCGCCGAGCGGGCGTTCGGCGGCGACCCGACCTACCCCGTCGAGCACGACGCCGACGCCGTCGCTCGCCTGCGGACCGAACTGACGGCGGCGCGCGACCGCCGGGCCGGGCGGCTGAAGCGCGACCTGGCCGACGACCTCGCCGCCCTGCGCGGTCCCGCCGAGGCGCTGGTCGAGGCGGCGCTCGACCTGGACGTGGAACTCGCGGTCGCGCGGTTCGCCCGCGACTTCGACTGCACCCTCCCCGAGTTCGGCGGCGAGGGGTTCGCCATCGAGGGGGGCCGGCTCCCCCTGCTCGACGTGCCGGTCGCGGAGGTGGAACCGGTCGACTACGCCGTCGAGGGCGTGACGCTGCTGTCGGGGGTCAACAGCGGCGGGAAGACCTCGACGCTCGACCTGGTGGCCCTGACCTACGCCCTGGGGCAGGCGGGACTGCCGGTGCCGGCCGAGCGCGCCCGGCTCGAACGCGTCGCCGAACTGCACTACCACGCGAAGGGCCAGGGGACCCTCGACGCCGGCGCCTTCGAGAGCACGCTCCGGGACTTCCGGGCCGTCGCCGACGGCGCCGACGACCGGCTGGTGCTCGTCGACGAACTGGAGTCGATCACCGAACCCGGCGCGAGCGCCCGCATCGTCGCGGGCATCCTCGAAGCCCTCGCCGAACAGGGGGCGACGGCCGTCGTCGTCTCGCACCTCGCGGGGGGGATCCGCGACGCCGCCGCCGTGGAGGTGCCCGTCGACGGCATCGCGGCCGAGGGGCTGGTCGACGGCGAACTGGTCGTCGACCGCTCGCCGGTCAAGGGCCACCTGGCGCGATCGACGCCGGAGCTGATCGTCGAGAAACTCGCCGGCGAGGCCGACGGGGAGTTCTACGACCGCCTGCTGGAGAAGTTCTGACGCCCGCCGGTCCGCGCGCGGTCGTCCGGGTACGCTCGCCCGTGCCCGGTGCGGTCGCCCCGTCCCGCCGACGGCGGCTTTACGGGACTGCTAAGGTCGGACTACCCGGTCGATAATAATGGGCCGGCCGCGCGTCGGTCGGAGCGAGGGGAGCGGCCACGGAATGTACGAGAACCTGCGCTACAGACGCGGTTTCCTCCTGACCGAGGGGAGCGACGTCGACGCGCCCGATCCGGTGGCGGACTGGGAGGCCGTGGCGCTCGGCCGGTTCGTCCTCCGCACCCATCCCGACCTCCGGCGTGCCGTCGCCGGACGGGGAGAGACCCACGTCGTCTGCCTCGGTCGCGTCTTCGATCCGATCGGCGGCGTCGCCGACGTGGACGCCGTTCTCGCCACCCTCCAGGATCGCCTGACGGACTCGGACGAGCGGTTCCTCGACTACCTGGACCGCCTCGGCGGCCGGTTCGTCCTGCTCGTCGTGACGGACGACCGCGCCGTCGCCGTCGGGGACGCGACGGGCACCCGCGCGCTCTTCTACGACGACACCCCCACCCGTTGCGTGCTCGCCTCTCACCCCGAGATCGTCGCCGAGATGGGGGGATACGAGCGGACGGCCGGCGCCGCTCGGATCCTCGACGCCGAGGCGCCGTGGTTTCCCGGGATCGCCACCCCCTACGACGAGGTCAAGCTGTTGACGCCGAACACGTTGCTCGTGCTCCCGGAGACCGACGTGCGGCGGTTCTTCCCCCGCGGGCCGCTCCCCTCGACCTCGCTGACCGACGACCTGGTCGCCGAGGTGGCGGACGTCTTCACCGCCTCGGTCCGACTGCTCGACCGGCAGGCCGACCTCTCGCTGTCGCTGTCCGCGGGGCTCGACAGCCGGCTGAGCCTGGCCGCGACGCGGGACCGGGCGGACGAGGTCCAGTACACCACCTGGGTCACCGGCGAGGCCGACGCGGAGGTGGCGACGGTCCGCGACCTCTGTGAGGAACTGGGAGTCGACTGTGCGATCACGGACCTGTCGACGGATCCCGACGAGGCGTTCCGGGAGGTGTTCATGCACAACACCAGCGGGATGTCGCGGTGGAACCGGTGCCGGAACGCCTACAACCTCCATCGCCGGTCCCGGCCCGACGGGGACGCGGTCGGGATCAGGTCGAACGTCGCCGAGATCGCACGCACGTTCTACCGGGACCGGTTCGCGTTCCTGCCCGACGAGGCGGCTCCCGAGACCATGGCGAAACTGTACGCCTACGAGGCCCAGTCCGACTACGTCCGGGACGCCTACGAGGAGTTCGTCACGCGGACCGACTTCGACCGGGCGACCCGCTACGGCTACGACCCCTACGACCTCTTCTACTGGGAGTGCCGGATCGGGGCCTGGCTCTCGCTGTGGCTGCTGGAGACGAGCGTCGCCCAGGAGGAGGTCTCGCTGTACAACGACCGGTGGCTCCTGAAGCGGATGCTGTCGGTGGGGTACGACCGCCGGCGGACCGACGACCTCTTCTACCGCGTCATCCGACACCTGTGGCCCGAGTGTCTGAGCGTGCCGATCAATCCACACGAGGAGTCCCGGATCCCGGGGGCGGGGACGCTCGACAGGGTCGTCTCCGGGGCCGTCCTCCGCGCGCCGGCCCCGGCGTACATGGCGGTGCGAAAGCTCCGGCGGCGGGCGTGAGACCGCCGTTCAGCGGAAGTAGGCCTCGTCCTCGAACGGCCCGTCCTCGCCCTCGACGGCGACGACGTCGAGGGCGGTCACGCGGGCCTCCACGCCGAGGAGGCCGGCGAGGCTCGGGTCGGTCCGCCCCCCGTCGCCCGACACCAGTTCCTTGACGTAGAGGCCCCCCTCCCCGTGGATCTCGACGGTGGCGTGGCGCGGGTCCGCCAGCTCCCCCCGGACGTCGTAGACGGTCCGCCGGCGGGTCGTGCTCGCTCGTCGGTGGTCGACCCGGTGGGGGGTGTACTGGTCGATCCGCGCCCCCCGGAGGTCGTCGAGGGCGGCGTCGAGGTCCGCGGCGGCGACGTCGCTTTCGAACGCGACCTCGGCGCGGTAGGTCTTGCTCGCGTCGAGGGTCTTGACCCGTTCGACCATCCCGTGGGCCGCGAGACGCAGGCCCTCGACCTCCACCTTCCCCTCCGCGAAGGCGTTCACGTCGGCCGCCAGGCGGTCGAGGTCGACCGTCCGGCGCCGGGGCTCTTTCACCTCGACGACGAACGGTCGGCCGGTGCCGAGCATCCGGGCGTCGACGTCCTCGCGGCCGGCGCCGTGAAAGACCGCGTCCACGCCGTCCATCACCTCCTCGACGACGGGCGCGGTCAGTTGCTCGACGCTCTCCTCGTAGCGCAGGCCGCTCCCGCCGCAGGTCTCGCAGGGACCGGCCGCCGTCCGGCCGGTCCCGTCGCAGTCGCCACACGGCCACCGGGTCTGGGGGATGCCCCGCTCCAGTTTCCGGTAGCGCCCGTAGACGAACGCCGAGTTGACCGTCGCCTCGACCCGGTCGTCGGTCATGTCGACCAGGATCTGGACGTCCGGGCGCTCGAACTCCACCTCGGTCCCGCTCGCCTCCCCGAACCGGATCCCGACCTCGCGGTTCAGGTCCGTTCCGAGCCCCTCGCCCGCCTCGGGGTCGAGGTCGGCATCCTCGCGGAGGAGGCGCTCGTTCTCCTCGACGAGCGGCGGGACGCGACTCCCGACCTGGTAGCTGTCGAACTCGGCGTCGACGGCGTCGAGGGCCCGCTCGGCGTACTCGTCGTACCGGCCGCTGTGGCCCGCACAGACCCAGCAGTCGTCGGGAGGAGTGGTCCGAAAGGGCTCGTCGTCGACCAGCGCGAGCGTCGTCCGGAGCGCCCGGCCGCGGGCCCCGTTGGTCAGCCCGTGGCTCAGGGCGGCGAAGGGCCGGCCGAGACAGGGGTCACAGACCGGCCCGGTGGCGAGGACCGCGCGGGCGTCCGCCAGGGGATCCATACGGCCTCCAGACGGGGCGCGGTCAACGGTCTTTCGTTCGCGGGCGGCCGGCCGCGACGCGCCAGAGCCTTGCCCCTCCGGTCCGACCCCCCGGCATGCGCCAGTTTCTCGTCGTCGGTCACGACGCGCCCACGACCTCCGACTTCTCGCTCGACGACCTCGCCGGCGGCGCCGGCCGTCTGGACGTGCTCTGCCGGTGTGTCACCGCCGCCCTCCTCCTCTCGCACGGCGTCCGCGAGGACGTCCGCGTCCACCTCGTGCTGGCCGACGAGTTCACCGTCCGCTTCGACGGGAGCGCGGTTCGTCGGTTGAACCCCGACGAGCGCTCGACGGCCGCCCTCGTCCGGACGGCGCTGGACCGCCGGGACGAGGCCGTGGGACGAGTGCCCGCCGAGCCGAGTCCGGGGGTGGAACTCTACCGCGTGGGCCTCGCGGCGACGCTCGACGACCTCGCGTCGGAGACGACGGTCGTCCACCTCCACGAGGAGGGGTCGCCCGTCGTCGACCTCGACCCGCCCGCCGATCCGCTGTTCGTCCTCTCGGACCACCGCGACTTCACCGCCGCCGAGCGCGACCTGCTGGCCGAGGCGGCCGACGCGCGGGTTCGACTGGGGCCGCGGCGCCTCCACGCCGACCAGGCGGTGACGGTCGCACACAACTACCTCGACACCGGGGGTTACGTGCGGTACTGATCGGGGGACCGGTCGATTGACCTCCTCCCGCGCCTGAAGACGCGGGAATCCCACCACGGGATTTCAGGCCGAGCGTTGGCCCGACCCTACGGTTTCAAGACGCATACGTTCCAAGCGTCGCCTGCTGGGTGTCAGCATCGGCTTGGCTGTCTTGTGGCGCGGTCAAACGCGCCCCATCCTCAGCCGAGTCATCGTCGTTCTCGTGTTCTCTGGAACGACTCTCTCCGCTGAGGTCAAGCGAATCGGAGATTCGCGTACTCGTCGAAAATCTCCGATTTTCGAGATAGCGGTCTACGACGTTTATCGCCCCGTTCACGTCCGCTTGGCACTCGCCCACCCAGCAGTCATCGTTCGTACACTTGAACGTCGCCTGTCGTGGGCGATACCCCACGTCACCGCACGCATGGCACTCCTTCGAGGTGTTGCGCGGGTTCACCGTCTCGACGGGGATCCCCTTTTCGACGGCCTTGTAGTGTATCTGGGCGTGGAGTTTGGCGAACCCCCATCCGTGAAGACGGCGGTTCATATACTCGCCATAGTCCATCGACTCGCGGATATACGTCAGGTTTTCCAGCACGAGAAGGGGGTTCTCGACGGACTCGGCGTACTCCACGACCTCGCGGGTGACGCGATGGAACACGTCGTCTATCTGGTTCCACAGGTCGTCACCAAACGATTCAGCGATACGCTCGCTTCCACGTGTCTGAAGTCGCCTCGTTGCGGTGAAGTAGGTTTTGCGGAGCCGACGGACAGTCTTCCCCTCGTCGGCCCACAGTTCGGGAGCGGTCGGGCAACCGTGGTCATCTCGGTGACACACCGTGACGAGCGACGCTTCCCCAATATCGACACCGATGGGCGTCCGTTCTTCGGCGGACCCCTCGGAACCATCCTCCACGTCACGGGTGGCGGTGACGTGTAGGAACCACGTCCCGTCACGCTCGAACAACCGACTTTCGCCCATTTCTGCGTCACCAGCGTTCAACGCTTCGAGCCAGTCCCGTTGTTCGGGGTTCGGCTGTGCTGGCATCCAGAGGTGGTAGTCTTCGTGGTGCGGGATTTTGACGTACCACTCAATTGTGTTCTCGGGCTTGTGGTCGAGTCGTAGTCCCTCGTTGGTGAAGCGGACGGGGTGGTCGTCGTGAAGTTCGCCCGCGTTGTATGTCGTCGTGAGTTGCGGGACGTACTTCTTGAGCGCGTTCTTCGCGTACCCGCTCAGGTCGTAGTTGACCACTATGTCGTTCGCTTCGGTCTGTGTGGTACATCGGGCGTCGAAGGCGTCTTGGAGGGCGTGCTGGTACGCTTCTCGCGTCTCTCGGAGTTTCCTCCGCTTGTGGGCGTTCGGGTCCACAAGTTTGAGTTCCAGCGTCTTCGTGAGTTCGGTCACGAATCGCCCTCCTTGTGTTGCTGGATGTAGTTCTCGACTGTCTCACTCGAAACGTGCCCGGCGGTCCCTGCGTAGTAGCCTCGCGCCCATCCGATTTTCTCGTCGTCGTGGTCGGCGTAGCGGTGGTTGTACTTCCGCGAACTGATACCTTTGAACCAGTT
>JBDGUC010000036.1:0-30707 GCA_042216285.1 Haloferacaceae archaeon | reverse complement strand
GCGCCGGACCTCGTCGGTCCAGCGTTTCGCCGTCAGCGTCCGCTCGACCGATCCGGCCATCGTCGCGGCGAACTCGGAACTCCGCCCGACGTCCGTCAGCGCGTCGTCCATGGCGTGCAGCCAGACCAGCTGGAGCGCGTCGAGATCGATCCCGTCCGCGGAGGTCGCGTCGTCGAGGTGGACGAGCGCGTTCTGTAGCGTCTCCGTCCAGACGTCGAACAGCCAGGCGGCCCCGCGCACCGGGGTCGCCTCCCCCGTCCGTCCCCCGCGACCGTCGAACGCGTCCGCCCACGCGTCGACCGCCGCCCGCTGGGCCGCGAGCGAGCGTTCGAACCCCGTCCGGGAGGCCTCGACGTACCGGTCGATCCCGGGCAGCCCCGGCGCCCCGGGCGCGTCGTCGTCCGACATGCCCTAGTGGGCCGTCCAGCCGCCGTCGACGGGGACGTTCGCGCCCGTCATGTACGAGGCGTCGTCCGACGCGAGAAACGCCGCCATCGGGGCGATCTCCTCGGGTCTGGCGGGCCGGTCCATCGGGGTGTTGTTCTGGACGAACTTGTAGAACCGCTCCGTCTCGAGCAGGTCGTCGGTCATCGGCGTGTCGACGAACCCGGGACAGATGCTGTTCACGCGGACGCCGCGGTCGGCGTAGTCGATGGCGACCTGCTGGGTGAGGTTCACGACGCCCCCCTTCGCCGCCGAGTAGGCGGCGGCGCCCTTCCCGCCCACCAGCCCGTAGATCGAGGCGACGTTGACGATGGCGCCGTCCGACTCCTCGAGGTGCGGCAGGGCGGCCCGCATGCCGTGCATCACGCCGTCGAGGTCGACGTCGATCACCCGTCGCCACTCGTCGAGGCCCATCTCGTCGAGCGACGACTCGCTGGCGATGCCCGCGTCGTTGACGAGGACGTCGAGGTGGCCGTGCTCCTCGACGGTCCGCTCGACGACCGCCTCGACCTGACCGTACTCCCGGACGTCGCAGTGTTCGAACGCACAGCCCAGGTCGTCCGCCACGGTCGCGCCGCGGTCGTCGTCCACGTCGGCGATGACGACCTCGGCACCCTCGTCGAGGTAGCGCTCGACGATGGCGCGTCCGATCCCTGACGATCCCCCGGTGACGATGGCGACGTCTCCTTCGAGCATGGTTCGATCCACGTTCGCCGGTCGATCGGTTATGCGCTCCTCAATTTCCTACCCGGTGGGAAGAGCCGGCGGCACGCCGTTCGTCTCCGGTCGGCGACCGACGTGGCTCCCGGGCGCGTCGGCCGACGAGACCCGGGGATCGCACCGGGTCGGCGGCCGGGCGTCCGTCGTTCGTCCGGCGGGCGTCACGGCGGTGGGGTCCGGGCACCCGGGCGCGGAAGGGGTAGATAGGCTTTGCGTCTCTTCCCTCCCCGATGGAACTCGGTGCGGAGTTTTGTCGCTCCGAGTCGGACGTGATACCCATCCATGCCAGTACGGATCGCGGGCGTCGCCAGCACGGAGTTCGGGAGACACCCCGACTCCTCCTCGCGGGAACTGTTCAGCGACGCGGCCACGGCGGCCTTCGAGGACGCGGCGGTCACGGCCGCCGACGTCGACGCCCTCTACTTTGGAAACTTCATGGGCGACGTCGTCGAGAATCAGGGGCACATGGGCGCGCTGATGGCCGACGCCGTCGGCGCGCGGGAGGCGGCGTCGGTCCGCGTCGAGAGCGCCTGTGCCTCCGGCGGGGCGGCCGTCCGGGCGGCCACCCACGCCGTCGACGCCGGGGTCCACGACGTGGTCCTCGTCGGCGGCACCGAGATGATGTACACGGTCGGCACCGAGGCGATCACGGACGCGCTCGCCAACGCCGCCGACAACGAGTACGAGAACCAGGTCGGGCTGACGTTTCCCGGCATCTACGGGGTCATGGCCCGCGCGTACATGGCCGAGTTCGACGCCACCCGGGAGGACCTCGCCGCGGTGTCAGTGAAAAACCACGCCAACGGCGTGGACAATCCGATCGCCCAGTTCCACGAGGAGATCACCGTCGACGAGGTTCTGGAGTCGAAGCCGATCGCCAGCCCGCTCGGCCTGCTCGACTGCTGTCCGATCTCCGACGGGGCGAGCGTCGTCGTCCTCGTCGACGACGAGTACGCCCGGGAGGCCGGCCTCGACGCGCCGGTCGCGATCCGCGGGAGCGGCCAGTCGAGCGACGCCATCGCCCTGCAAGACCGGGCCGACCTCGCGCGGACGCCCGCCGCCGAGCGGGCGGCGACCGAGGCCTACGCCGGGTCGGGGATCGAGCCGACCGAGATCGACGTCTGCGAGGTCCACGACTGTTTCACCATCGCCGAGATCATGGCCCTGGAGGCCCTGGGACTCTACGAGTACGGGGACGGCGTCAGGGGCGCGGTCGAGGGCGAGACGGCCCTCGACGGCCGCGTCCCGGTCAACACCTCGGGGGGGCTGCTGGCGAAGGGTCATCCGGTCGGCGTGACCGGCGTCGAACAGATCGTCGAACTGACGAAACAGCTGGAGGGCCGCCATCCGAACCAGGTCGCGGATCCCGAGGTCGCCGTCGCCCACAACGTCGGGGGGAGCGGCGCGAGTGCGGTCGTCCACGTGCTGGGGAGGGCCTGACCGTGCCCGACGGTCCCGCCGTCCCGGCCTGGTATACGGCGCTCGCGGACGCGGTCGCGGCCGGCGAGGGGACGTACCTCGAATGCGAGTCGTGTGGCGCCGTCGCGTTGCCCCCGCGGACCCTCTGTCCGTCGTGTGGCGAGTCGACGCTGGTCGAACGGCCGCTCTCGGAGACGGCGACGGTCGCCTCGTTCACCGAGATCCACGTGACGATTCCGGCGTTCCACGGCACGACCCCCTACACCGTCGTCGTGGCGGCGTTCGACGAGGGCGTCCGGCTCACCGGACGGCTCCGCGGGGAGGGACCGGTCGCCATCGGCGACGCCGTCGCGCTCGGCGTCGCGGAGCGCGACGACGGGCGCCCGCTCCTCACGTTCGAACCGGTGGCCGCCGATGGGTGACCTGACGGGCCTGTTCACCCCCGAACGCGTCGCCGTCGTCGGCGCCACCGACCGCGAGGGATCGGTCGGGCGGGCGCTGATGGAGAACCTGCTCGACTCGTTCGCGGGCGACGTCCTCCCCGTGAACCCGAACCGGGGGATGGTGCTCGGCCGCGAGTGCTATCCCGCCATCGACGAGGTGCCGGGGTCGGTCGACCTGGCCGTCGTGGCCGTGCCAGCCGCGGCGGTCGCGGACGTGGTGCGCCAGGCCGGCGAGGCCGGCGTGACCGGCGTCGTCGTCATCACCGCGGGGTTCGGGGAGGCCGGTCCCGAGGGGGAGCGGCGGCAGGAGGAACTCGCCGCGGTCGCCGCGGAGTACGACCTCGACCTCGTGGGGCCGAACTGCGTCGGGATCATCAGCACGCCGAACGGGCTGAACGCGACGTTCGCCCCGGAGAACGCGCGCTCGGGATCGATCTCCTTCATGAGCCAGTCCGGCGCGTTCGTGACCGCGGTGCTGGACTGGGCGGCGGACGCCGACGTGGGCTTCAAGGACCTCGTCTCGCTCGGCAACGAGGCGGTGCTGGACGCCGTGGACTTCGCGCGCGAGTGGAGCGACGACCCCGACACGAAGGTGATCCTGGCCTACCTCGAAGGGATCGCCGACGGCCGCGCGTTCATCGACGACGTCCGCGAGGTGACCCGCGAGACGCCGGTCGTGGTCATCAAGTCCGGCCGGACGGAGGCGGGCGCGCGCGCCGCCGCCTCCCACACCGGATCGCTCGCCGGGAGCGCGACCGCCTACCGCGCCGGCCTCGACCAGGCGGGGGCGATCTACGTCGAGGACGTGGAGGACTTCTTCGACTTCGGCCAGGTGCTCGCCGACCAGCCCCTGCCGGAGACGGACCGGGTCGCCGTCGTCACGAACTCCGGGGGGCCGGGCGTGCTCACCGCCGACGCCATCGGAGACACCCGGCTCTCGCTCGCCGAGTTCGGGGACCGGACGCGCGCCGCCCTCGCGGACCTCCTCCCCGAGGAGGGCGAGGTGAACGATCCGCTCGACGTCATCGGGGACGCCGACGTCGACCGCTATCGCGGCGCCCTCGACGCCGTCCTCGCCGACGAGGGGGTCGGAGGGGTCGTCGCCATCGCGTGTCCGACCCGGACGCTCGACTTCGCGGAGCTCGCGGACGCGATCCTGGACCTCCACGAGACCCACGAGAAGCCCATCGTGACGTGTCTGATGGGCGGCAAACTCACTCACGAGGCCGTCCACCGCGTGCAGCGGCGGGCCATCCCGAACTACTTCGCGCCCAAGCGGGCGGTGGCCAGCCTCGACGTCCTCGCCCGCTACCGTGAGATCGCATCGCGGGAGTACGAGCCCCCGACGACGTTCGACGTCGACGCCGAGCGCGTCCGCGGGATTCTCGCGGACGCCGCCGACCGGGGGCGGACCGCGCTCGGCGTCGAGGCGATGGACGTGCTGGACGCGTACGGGATCTCGACGCCCGACGGCGACCTGGCCGAGTCGGCCGACGCCGCCGAGGCGGTCGCCCGCGAGATCGGCGGCCCCGTCGCCATGAAGCTCGCGAGCCCCGACCTCCTCCACAAGTCCGACGCCGGCCTCGTGCGGACGAACGTGGCGCTAGACGACGTGGCGAGTACGTACGACGACCTCGACGCGCGGGCCCGCGAGCACCGCCCGGACGCGACGGTCCTCGGCGTCCTGATCCAGGAGCAGGTCGACGTCGGCGAGGGCCAGGAGACGATCGTCGGCGTGAACCGCGACCCGCAGTTCGGCCCGCTCGTGATGTTCGGCTTCGGGGGGATCTTCGTGCAGGTGTTCAGGGACACGACGTTCCGGGTGGCGCCCGTGAGCGAACGGGAAGCCCGACGGATGACCGAGGAGATCCGGGCGGCCCCCCTGTTGCGAGGGGCCCGCGGCCGCCCCGAACTGGCGGTCGGGGACGTGGTCGAGACGATCCAGCGCGTCTCGCAACTCGCCGTCGACTTCCCGGCGATCGCCGAACTGGACGTCAACCCCCTGATCGCGCTCCCGGGCGGCGTCTCGGCCGTCGACTTTCGCCTGACGATCGATCCGGAGCGGCTCTGAGCCGTGCGCCCCCCCGACGCCGGGCCAAACGGGTTTTGGTCGCGCCACGCCGAGGACGACCATGCCCCGTGATCGGGACCCGGTCGAGGAGCGACACGGCCCCGGGGAGGACCTCTACGACGTCGCGTCCTGGGATCCGCGCTCGCGCCTCGATCGGATCGCAGTCGCCGTCTACGGAGGCCTCCGGGCGAACGTCGGACGGCTCCTCGTCGCGGTGGCGTTCGTGCTCCTCGTCGTCCAGTTCGCGCTGGGGGGATTCGTCCTCATCAAGCGCCCGAGCCTCGACGTGTTGACCGCGCTCTCGATCGTTCCGGCGTTCGTGCTCGCGGCGATCATCTGGTATCTCGATCCGACGGACCGCGAACCGCTCGCGCCCCTCGCCGCGACGTTCCTGCTCGGCGTCGTGTTCGCCAGCTTCGCGGCGGTTCTCAACACCGTCCTGATGCAGGGGTTCCGGTTGATCCCGGTCGTCGGCATGTTCCTCCTGTTCTTTCTGGTCGTCGGACCGCTCGAAGAGACGGTCAAGTGGCTCGCCGTGCGCGTCCACGCCTACCGGACCGCCGCGTTTGACGCGGTCGTCGACGGGATGGTGTACGGCGCCGTCGCGGGCCTGGGGTTCGCGACGATCGAGAACTCCATCTACATCACCCACCAGTTCCTGGCGGTCGCCCACGCGGGGGCGCAGGCGTCCTCAGTCGCACAGGTGCGGGCGGCGGTGGCGACGGCCGCACAGCGCTCGTTCGCCGGCCCGGGACACGTGCTCTACTCGGCGATCTCCGGGTACTATCTCGGCCTGGCGAAGTTCAATCCGGAGAGCTACGGCCCGATCGTCGTCAAGGGACTGCTGGTGGCCGCCGTCGTGCACGCGACCTACGACACGCTCGTCACGTACGTCGGCTTCACCGGCCCGACGTTCCTCGCCTTTCTCGTCGTCTACGACGGCGCCGTCGTCTACTACATCTACCGGAAGCTCGCCCACTATCGTCGCGCGTACCGCGTGGCGCCCGACGAGCGAGAGCCGGCCGAGGGGTGACCGGCGACGGCCGCGGGGGCTTTTACGGGCGGGAAGGTCACGACAACCGGTAAGCCACCGGGGGACGAACCGACCGCCGTGAGCGATCGAGAGGCACTCGCCCGCTACCGGGCGAACGTGCGGGACGAGGTCGACAGCGCGACCGTCTATCGCGCGATGGCCGCCGCCGAGTCCGACCCCCGGCTGGCCGAGGTCTACGACCGCCTGGCGGAGACCGAAGAGCGCCACGCCGCGTTCTGGCGGGAGAAGATCCGGGACGCCGGGGCGACCCCGGGCGAAGGGGGACCGACGGTGCGCGCTCGCGTCCTCGCGTGGCTCGCCCGACGGGTCGGCCCGCAGGTCGTCGTCCCGACGATGCGGGGCGGCGAGGTGGCCGGCGGGAGCGGATACGCCGCCCAGCCCGAGACGGACGGGACGGGGCTCGTCGCCGACGAGCGGTCCCACCAGCGGCTACTGGCGATCATCGACGACGTCGACGGTGGCGGGATCGAGGGGGGCGCGCTCGCCCGACTGGAGGGGCGCCACCGGGCGACGAGCGGGAACGCCCTCCGGGCGGCGGTGCTCGGCGCGAACGACGGGCTGGTCTCGAACCTCAGCCTGGTGATGGGCGTCGCCGGCGCGGCCATGTCGGCGCAGGCGATCCTGGTCACCGGGCTCGCCGGCCTCGTCGCGGGGGCGGGCTCGATGGCGATGGGCGAGTGGCTCTCGGTCCAGAGTTCGCGCGAACTCTACCGGCGACAGATCGACGTCGAGGCCGCGGAACTCGCCGAGGCCCCCGACGAGGAGCGGGAGGAACTGGCGCTCATCTACCGGGCCAAGGGACTCCCGGAGGAGCAGGCCGACGCGCTGGCCGAGCGCCTCCTCGACGAGGAGTCGTCCGCGCTCGACACGCTCGTGCGCGAGGAACTCGGGATCGATCCCGAGGAACTGGGCGGCTCGGCCCGGGAGGCGGCCGGAGCGTCGTTCGTGCTCTTTGCCCTCGGAGCGATCGTCCCCGTCGCGCCGTTCTTCCTCCTCGGGGGGCTCGCGGCGGTCGCCGGCAGCCTCGTGCTGAGCACCGCGGCGCTCTTCTGTATCGGGGCCGGGATCACGCTCCTGACCGGGCGGGGGCTCCTCTACTCGGGACTTCGACAGGTGGGCATCGGACTGACCGCCGCGGCGCTGACCTACGGGATCGGGAGCCTCATCGGCGTGACGCTGGCGGGGTGAGACCACGGGCGCCGAGACGGCGGGTCGTGGACGACGGTCCCGATCAGTCCCCGCCGACGGGCTGACACGGAGCGAGCGGAGGCCCACCCCGCCAGCCGTGCGAGGACGTCACGGCACGGACTGCCAGGCCCAGGCCACCCCGTCGGAGCCGAGGACGGCGCGAATCCGATAGCGGCCGGCCACGACGCGCCACGGCGACGCGCCCGCGTCGTCGCGCCCGACGGTCGCCGTCGCCCCCGCCGCCAGGCCGTCGAGACGCCCCGATCCGGCGTCCGTGTCGACCTCGATCGCGTAGGCGTCGACCGCGTCGCCGTCGCGGTGGATCTCCATCGTCGCCGTTCCGACGCGCCGGCCGTCCCCCGACGCGAGGTCGAACGGGGCGTCGAGGGCGACGGTCCGCGTGGACGGTCGTCCACAGGCCGGCGTCGCGTACCGGCACGCCGGGGTCGCGTCGTGGACGATGGAGACCGTGCCCGAGCGACGACGCCCGTCCAGGTTGCGAACCGTCAGGTCGACCGTCACCCGTGAGGGTTCGGTCCCGTCGGCCGTGTGATCGGCGTCCGTCCCCGCCGCCGTGTGATCGGCGTCCGTCCCCGCCGCCGTGTGATCGGCGTCCGTCCCCGACCGGTTGCCGGTCGAGACTCGACCGGCGAGACAGCCGGCGATCCCCGTTCCCAGGGCGGCCGACGCCGCGTGGAGGAACGTCCGTCGGCGCATGGCGCGGGCTACGACCCGCACGGCGAAAAGCCCGTTCGAGGGACAAACGGACGCTTGTCCGACGCCGCCCGGCGGGGATCGACGGACACGACGGCCCTCGACCGGTTGGAGGGCCACACGGCCACACCGACTCCCGCACGGAGGAGCGTCAGTCGAGCACGTACCGGCGGTACCGCCGGCGCGCGTACCGGTAGGACGCGACCGACCCGCCGGCGGCCAGGAGGAGATGCGCTCCCAGCCCCACCGGGAGGAGGACCGACGACGCGAGGCGGCCGGTCGGCCGAATCCAGACGAGCGCGAGATCGAGGCCGGTCCCGCCGAGGACGACGAACGAGTAGCCTCCGAGCACGAGCGTCGAGGGGGCGACGGTCTCGGCCCCCCAGATCGTCCGCTCCTCGTAGAGGGGGTAGGCACAGCCGAGGCCGGGGGTCAGGAGGGCCGCCGCGACGCACGGACCGGCGCCGAGCGCGGCGAACGCGACCGCGAGGAGCGGCGGCGTGCCGACCGCGACCGTGGCGACCGGGACGAGCGCCGACCGGGGAGTCGGTCGGGCCGGGGACCGTGGTCGACGTGTCGGCTCCGATATGGAACTCCGCGGTGGTCGTGGGCGCCGACGTGCCGTGGTATCCGTCCGGACGACGCCGTTCGCGTGACCCTCCGGACGACAACGCTTTTCATGCGAGTGAGCGAACGGCGCGCATGGCCGTCCTGGAAGCCCTCCGACAGACGCCCGGCGCCCTCCTGCGCAACCCCGTCCTGCTCGTCCCGCCCCTGGTGATCATGCTGTTCCAGATACCGCAGTTGCTCCTCCAGGCGATCGACCCGCTTCTCTCCAGCCTGGTCTCGCTCGGCCTCTCGGTGGTGTTCCTCTTCGTGATGCCGTTCTTCCAGGGGGGCCTCATCGGCATGGCCGACGAGGCGCTCGACGGGCGGACGTCGCTGGGACGCTTTCTCGGCGAGGGACGGGCCAACTACGTGTCGATCCTCGCCGCGTACCTCGTCCTCGTGGCCGTCAACTTCGCGCTGGGAGTGGTCGCGTTCTTCGTGGCCATCTTCGCCGGCGCCACGGTCCTCGGCAGGGGGAGCGGCGGCCCTCCGCTGGCCATCCTCGGCGTCGTCGTCGCCCTCGTCGTCGTCGTGGCGCTCGCGTATCTCCTGTTCGTCTTCTTCGTCCAGTTCTACGGACAGGCGATCGTCATCGACGACATGGGCGTCGTCGACGGGTACAGACACAGCGTCTCCGTGGTCCGACACCACCTGCTGAGCACGCTCGGCTACACGGTGCTCGTCGGGATCTTCGGCGCCGTGGCGGGGGGCGTCTTCGCCGTCGGATCGCTCCTCGCGTCGCCACGGTCGGCGACGACCGTTCCGTTCCCCCACCTCCCGCTCGTCGGCGTGGCCGTCGTCGCCGTGCTGATCGTCGTCATCGGATCGATATTCGGCGGCCTCTTCGGCGTCTTTTCGGTCGCGTTCTACCGGGCGATCGACGTGGGACGGGGCGAGCGTCCGGGGTAGTCCCCGCAGTCGGCGTCGCCGGGCGACGACGCCGGCGCGCGACGCGGGGCTCCGATCGACGGCGATCGGAGGACGCGAAACGCCGGCCTTAATCCCGGGCGGCCACAACCCGGCGGCAATGAGCCACGAGTCGGAGACCGATCCGGGGGGCGAGGAGCGGACGCCCGGGGATCTGACGCGGACCGGGATGGCGCTTCGCCACGACCGCGAGTGGGATTACGAACTCGACCGCATCGTCGAGGCGATCGAGGAGCGCGAGGCCGATACGGTCGGCCTCCAGTTCCCCGAGGGGCTGAAACGGCGCGGCCCCGCCGTCGTCGACGACCTGCGGGCGCTGGCCGACGACGTGACCTTTCTGCTCTCCGGCCAGCCCTGCTACGGCGCCTGCGACCTCGACACCGCCCTGATGCGTCGCTCGGACGTCTTCGTCCACTTCGGCCACTCGCCGATGAAGGAGTCCGAGAAGATCATCTACGTGCCGCTGTTCTCGAACGTCGACCCGTTCCCGATCATGGAGGAGTCCCTGGAGGAACTCCCGGCGGGCGACCCCGACGACCCGACGGACGTCGGCCTCGTGACCACCGCCCAGCACATGAACCGGTTCGAGGAGATGTGCACGTGGCTGGAGGAGCGGGGCTACGCCGTCCACACCCGCCGGGGCGACGAGCGTCTGACCCACGAGGGGCAGGTGCTCGGCTGTAACTACGCCAGCGCCGACGTGGACGCCGACACCGTCCTCTACGTGGGCGGCGGCAAGTTCCACCCGCTCGGCCTGGCGATGGAACACCCCGAGAAGCACGTCGTCATCGCCGACCCCGTCAACAACGTCGTGTCGGTCGCCGACCCCGAGGCGTTCATGAAACAGCGCTACGGCGCGGTCCACCGCGCGATGGACGCCGAGACGTGGGGCGTCGTCTACTGCACCAAGATCGGTCAGGGCCGCTGGGAGGTCGCCCGGGGAATCGTCGACGACGACGACGACGCCTACCTGATCACGATGGACGAGGTGACGCCGGACCGCCTGCGCAACTTCGACGTGGACGCGTTCGTCAACACCGGCTGTCCGCGGGTGACGACCGACGACGGGCCGCAGTTCCACAAGCCGATGCTCACGCCCGGCGAGTACGAGTGTGCCGTCGGGAACCGGCCCCTGGAGGACCTGTCGTTCGACACCTTCCACGGCACCTGGTGACGGCCCGACCGCCGGTCGGCGTCGGCGCGTACCTATTTACGGATCGTCCCGAATGCGGACACGACCGATGGCCGGCCTCGCCGCGGCCGCACGGCTGGTGGACGCGACGCGACTCCGAGCGATGTGGCTCGCGCTCCGGCGCGACGCCCGGCCGTTCGGCCACGCCGGTGACCCGGATCCGGCGCTCCTCGCGCCCGTCGAGCGCCCCTTCGACTCGGTGGCGGACGCGGAGGACGGACTCGGGACCCTGAAGGGGCGACTGCGCGACCGGCGCGACCGGCGCGCGGTCTTCCTGTCGATCTACGTGCGGATGACCCGGGCGGTGCGCGAGCGGATCGAGCGCGGGGGGTTCCGCGACCCCGACTGGATGCGGCGGTACACGACGACGTTCGCGAACTACTACCGGGCGGCCTTCCTCGCCTTCGAGCAGGGACGGGACGGGGCCGTGCCCGCCCCGTGGCGGATCGCGTTCGGGGCCGCCGGCGGCGGCGACGCGCTGGTGGTCCAGAACGCCTTCCTCGGCGTGAACGCCCACATCAACTACGACCTGGCGCTGGCGCTCGACGACGTCGGCATCGACCCGAACAGGGGCCGGAAGTACGCCGACCACCGGGCGATCGACGGGATCCTGGCCCGCCTGGTCGACGTCCAGCAGGAGGCCCTCGCGGAGGTCTACGCCGCCGGCCTCGACGACGTGGACGCGGCGCTCGGCGACCTCGACGAGGCGCTCACGCTCGACTCGATGACGGCGTGCCGCGAGTGGGCCTGGCGCGTCGCCGTCGTCCGGACCGACGCCGACTGGCCGCCGGTCGACTCCTACGCCCGGTGGGTGCTTCGCACGGTCGCTACGGGGGGAGCGTTCGTCGTCCTCGGTCCCGCCCTCGACCCGGCGCTCCTGTCCACCCTCCGGCGGGTCGAGACCGGACACCTCGACCTCGGGGACGTCCTCGCGCGGATCGACGACCGGATCGAGGAGGTCGACCTCGCCACGGCGTGATCAGGCCTCCCGCTCGACGTAGGCCACCGCCTCGGCGGGCGTCTCGCAGGCACGCACGCCGGGAACGTCGTGCGTTCCGAGGCCCGCGACGGGCCGATCGAAGACGCCGGCGACCCCGAGTTCCGAGAGCGTACCGGGGCCGCCGTCGACGGCGATGGCCGCCGCGCCGTTCAGCACGACGAGGGCGTTCCGGGCGTGGCCCAGGCCCGTGGCGACGGGCACGTCGACGTGGGGATTGGCGGCCGCCGGGTCCTCGCCGGGGAGGATGCCGACCGTGCGACCACCGGCCGCACTCGCCCCGCGGCAGGCGGCCGCCATCACCCCGCCGAGGCCGCCACAGACGAGCGTGTGGCCCCGCTCGCCGAGCAGTTCGCCGACCCGTTCGGCGGTCGCCGCCTCCGCGTCGGTCACGGTGCTCCCGCCGACGACGCTCACGCGCATGCGACCACGACGGGGCGGGCGACGAAAAGGCTCTTCCGTCGTTACGGCTCCACGCCGCCGAAGGCCCTCCGGAGGTTCTCCTCGTCCTCGGGGGAGAGGTTCGTCCGGAGGACCTCGGGGTGGTGTTTCCGGAGTTCGTCGAGGACGCGCTCCTCGGACCAGTCGTCGACCAGCAAGAAGAGCGCCGACTCGCCGAGGTCGATGGAGTCGCTCACCTCCGTCATGAACTCGTCGTCGATGCCGATGTCACCCGGTTTCCCCGTCAGCCCGCCGAGCACCGAGCCGATGGTGATGCCGGCGATCGGGTTCGGGAAGAGCAGCCCGACGAGCGCCCCCCAGAACATGCCGCCGTCCCCTCTTTCACGAGGTTCCGGGCCCGTTTGAACCTCAACCGTCCCGACTCGGTGCGCGAGACGACACGGGCGTCCCCGAGCGAGACGAGTTCCTCCTCGCTGAGCCGATGGAGGGTGTCCCGTGCCTTCGAGGCGCCGTCCTCCGTATCGAACGACGGAACGATCAGCTCGCTCACTGAGTGCTCCACGCCGGACGTCGAAGAGGACGGGCTTCAGGTACCGCACCCGGTCACACCGACCGCGAGTCGTCACCCGTGGGTCCCGCACCGCCCACCCGTCCGCTCCCGCAACGCTCAACCGCCGCCCGGACCCACGGTCGCCATGGCACACGAACGCGGCGAGAGCGACTGGGGCGACTGGCTCCCGCGGGCGATCGAGCGGGCCGACCCCGAGACGGTCGCCGTCTGGTATCTCGGCTGCAACGGTCTCGTGCTGAAGGGGAGCGGGGGGACGACGGTCTTCGTCGATCCCTACTGTGGCACCGGCGATCCGCCGCGGACGGTGCGGATGATCCCGGTCCCGTTCGACCCGGAGGACGTGGCCGCGGCCGACGCCGTCCTCGCCACCCACGAGCACAGCGACCACGTCCACGGACCGACCCAGGGGCCCCTGCTCGCCGGGACGGACGCGACCTACTACGCCCCCGACGCCTCCCTGGACGTCGTCGCCGGGGAGGGATGGACCGACGCCTACGGTCTCGACGACGGGCGCCTCCGGGAGGTGAGCGAGGGCGAGTCGTTCGCGGTCGGCGAGTTCGACGTGCGGGTCGTCGAGGTGAACGACCCCGACGCCGCCCACCCCGTCGGCTACCTCTTCGAGCACGAGGCCGGCACCGTCTTCCACGGCGGCGACACACGACCCGCCGACGCCTTTCCCGCCCTGGGGTCCCGCCACGACGTCGACCTCGGGGTGGTGGCGTTCGGGACGGTCGGACGCCTGCTCGATCCGTCGTCGGGCGGGCCGGCCCGGAAGCGGTGGTACTGCGACGAGAACCAGGTCGTCGAGGTCGCAAACGCCCTGCAACTCGACCGGCTGATCCCGACCCACTGGGACGTCTGGAAGGGGCTGACCGCCGACCCGACGGCGCTCCACCACCACGTCCGGAGCTTCGACTACCCCCGGCGGCTGGAAGTGGCCGAAATCGGCGATCGGATCGATCTGTAGGCGTATCTGCCGGACGATTTATGCTGGCGGTGACGGAAGGGCCGCCCATGGCAGAGGCTCACGATCACGACCCGGACGACGTGGTGACCGTCACGCAGGCGAGGGTGACCGTCGAGAAGCGCTTCACCACCGACGAGTTCCCCGTGCCGGCCGTCACGTTCGTCCTCCGGTCGGAGGCAGAGGAACCCGTCGACGTCCGACTGACCGACGAGGTGCCCGAGTCCCTCGAGATGGAGCGCATCGGCTTTCACCCCGAGTACGAGGGCGACGCCTGGACCGCCTACCGGGATCATCGCGTCGAGTACGAGCGCACCGTCGCCCCCGGCGAGGAGGTGACGACCGTCTACGGCGTCCGCATCGACGGCCCGGAGACCGACGTGGACTTCCTGGGCGAGCCCCGGATCGAACGGATCGCGGACGCCCCGAGACCCGAGAAACCCGAGGAGATCCTGGGCCGCGAGACCACGGGGGCCGTCCGCGACGCGCTCGCCGGCGAGGGCGACCTGGCGGAGGACGACGACGCGGGCGACGTCGTGGACCTCGACGAACCGATGGACGTGACCGACGACGTGGAAGACGTCGACCTCGACCTGGACGTCGACGAACCGGAGGCCGCGGAGTTCGACCTGGACGAGACGGGGGCAGAGGAGATCGAGGAGGCGGAACTCGATCTCGCCGATCCCGGCTCGGCGAGCGTCGAGGGGGCGACGTCGGCTCCAGAGCCGAGTCCGGACGAGGGGGAGGAAGTCGACGGAGCGGACGGAGCGGCAGGAATGGACGGAGCGGACGGAGCGGACGGAACGGCAGGAATGGACGGAGCGGACGGAGCGGACGGGCCGGCAGGAATGGACGGAACGGACGGAGCGGACGGAGCGGAGGGAACGGAGGAGACGGCCGGGGGCGACGCGGCCGCCGACCTGAGCGGCGACGCGGCGGAGTCGGTCGAGGCACGCCCGGAGAGCGTTGCCGCGGCCCTCGCCGCCGAGGTCCGGGAGGGGACGGCCGACGAGGACGACCTGGCGGTCCTGCGCGAGGCCGTCGCGCCGGAGCGGGAGTCCGAACCCGAGGTCCCACGGAGCGTGGAGGTGCGGATCGATCGGCTCCAGAACCGGACCGAGGATCTCGCGGCCTACACCGACGCGCTGGAGACGTTCCTCGACGAGGAGGGGACCGGACAGGAGGTGCTGGACGATCTCGACGCGACGACGGCGACGCTCCGCGAGGACCTCGACGCCGTCACGGAGGAGACGGCGGACCTCGGCGAGACCGTCGGGGATCACGGCGAGCGGCTGGCGGACTTGGAGGCGACCGCGAACGACCTGGAGGAGCGCGTCGGGACGCTCGACGACGGGCTCGACGACCTCGGCTCGACGGTCGCGGACGTGGAGGCGGAGGTGGACGACCTGGCGGGCGACACCGACGCGAGCGTCGCGGAACTCCGGGAGGCGATCGACGACCTGGAGACGACGGCGGCCGACATGGAGGACGAACTCGACGAACTCAAGTCGTTCCGCGACCGGATGCGCGACGCCTTCGGGTCGTAGTCGTCCGCAGCGGGACGTCGGCCGTCGGGGCGACCGCCGAACCACAACGGGTATGGCGCCCGCCCGCCACGACCGGGTAATGACCGAGACCGTGCGGGTCGCCGTCCCCCGCAAGGGTCGACCGCTGGAGGCCGTGCTCGAACGGATCGCCGACCGCGTCGACGTCGAGGGGATCGCCGACGAGGTCATCTCGACGCTCCGGTACGAGAAGGCCGTCACGAAGGGGGCCGCGAGCGCCGACGACGACGTCTACGACCGACTCGCCGACTACAGCGATCTCTCTGACCCCCACGCTCCGGAGTTCACGCTGGTGCGCGACGACCGCGACGGCTACCCCCGACGGGTGGTCTTCGACAGCGTCACCGTTCCCGTGCCCGACGAGCCGTTCGACGTGCAACTGGTCGGCCGCGAGGAGCCCTTCCGGGCGCTTCGCACCCACTCGTTCGGCCTGGGGTTCGACAGCGCCGACCTGGTGCTCGAGGAGGTCGTCTCCCTGTGCGAGGAGGGGCTCGACACAATCGCCGCGGTCAACGAGCGGATCGACCCGCGCGAGACCGACGTGCGAGTGGTGAGCGGGCTCGGCGACACCGTCTACCACACCCTGCTCTCGACGCCCGAGACGCTCCCGCCCGGGGCGACGCTCGACCGCGCGTTCGTCGCCGACTACGAGGGGGCCCTCTGCATCTCGCCGCGTTACGAGCGCCTGGTCGAGGCGGTGCTCGGCACGCGCGCCCTCGCGGACGTGGAGTTCGTCTATCCCGACCCCGAGGTCGAGGAGGAGGCCGCCATCGCCGGCGCCGGACTGGGAGTCTACCTCACGATGACGGGCTCGACGGCCCGCGAACACGGGCTGGTGCTCGGCGAGGACCTCTTCCCGAGCGAGACGGTCCTCATGGAGAACGTCGCCGAGACGGACGGGACCGCCGAGCGCGCCCGGGCGTTGCTCGTCGATCCCGACCGCGAGACGGCCATCCGGATCTGAGCCGTGGCCCCCCGTCCAGACGGGCGCCCGCCCGGGAACGCGGGCGCGGATCCCGACGCCGAGCGGACGAGCGACCGGCTGGTCGGGTGGACCGAGACGCGCGTCGAGGCGCCGGTGCCCGCCGGCCAGCCCGGCGAAACCGGCTACTACGTCGCCGTGACCGTCGCCGACCCGGCCGAGCCCTTCCTGACCGTCGGTCGGGTGCCGCCGCTCGCGCGGCTCCGGCGGTGGCTCGCCGCCCGCCTCGGCCTCGGCGCCCGGGTCGTCCCGGACCGCTACGTGCCGGCGCCGGCGGCGGTCGAGCGGATCGTCGCCGAGCGGATCGCGGCCGGAATGGACCCCTCGGCGGTCGCTCGGCGGGCGGACGACGAGCGCGAGTTGATCGCCGCCGCGCGGTTCGACGACGAGGTCGCGGCGCGAAACCGCGCGCTCCCGGTCGGGCGCTGTCTCGTGGCGACCGCCGCCGACGGCGACGGCTTCGAGGTGGGGTACGGCTGGTTCGAGCCGTTCCGTTGACGGGTCAGTCGTCGTCCGTCTCGAGGTCGAGGTCGTCGACGCGCGCGGCGTGTTCCGGCGCCGGGAACTCGCCGTCGATGACGGCGTCGCGGTAGGCCGCCACCGCGCGCTCCACCTCGCCGGCCACGTCGCCGAACTGCTCGGCGAAGGGCGGCAGTCGGTCCGACAGGCCGAGCACGTCGGTGAGCACCAGCACCTGGCCGTCGGTGTCGGGACCGGCGCCGATGCCGATGGTCGGGATCGAGAGGTCCTCGGTGACGGCCGCGCCGAGGTTCGCGGGGACGTGTTCGAGCACGAGCGAGAAGGCACCGGCGCGCTCGTGGGCCGCGGCGAGGTCGCGGATCCGCCGGGCGCTCCCCTCGTCGGTCCCCTGTCGGCCGTAGCCGCCGAACTGCTTGACGTGCTGTGGGGTCAGGCCGAGGTGGGCCATCACGGGGATGCCGAGGTCGGTCAGATGCTCGGTCACCTCGACGGTGTGTGGGCCACTCTCGATCTTGACCGCGTCGGCGCCCTCCTCTTTCAACATTCGGCCGGCGTTCCGGACGGTCTCCGCCTCGTCGACCCCGTAGCCCAGAAAGGGAAGGTCGGCGACGACCAGGGCGTCCTCGACGCCCCGGACCACCGCGCCGGTGTGACTCGCCATCTCGTCGACCGTCACCGGGAGGGTGGAGTCGTAGCCGAGCACCGCGTTTCCCAGGCTGTCGCCGACCAGCACGACGTCCACGCCCGCCTCGTCGATCACGCGGGCCGTGGGGGTGTCGTAGGCCGTCAGCATCGTGATCGGCTGACTCGCGGTCCGGATGTCCTCGACGGTCGGCATACACCCACCGTCGGCCGGGAAAAGTTAAACGTCACCGGTCCGGGTCGGCTCCGGTCACCCGGATCGGTCACTCCCCGCGATCCGGCGTCGGCTCCGGTTCCCGATCCGGCCCCGTCTCCGAATCCGTCTCCGAAGCCGTCTCCGGGTCCCGGGCGCGAACCAGCGCGGCGAGCGTCGCGTTGACCGGCACCGCCTCCCTCGCGCGCTCGACCACGTACCCGTTGATCGCGTCGACTTCGGTCCGGCGACCGGCGGCCACGTCCCGGGCCATCGAGGAGCGGTTCTCCGCGGTCGCCCGGGCCACCTCGCGGACGGCCCCGACGGCCCGCTCGTCGGGGAGGTCGACGCCCGCCGTCCGGGCCACGCCGGCGACCTCGCGGGCGGCCGTCGCGGCGACGGCCGCGAGCGGTGGCTCGGCGACCGCGCCGTTGCTCGTCCCCGCCAGCGCGGTGAGCGGGTTGATCGCCGCGTTCACCGCCAGTTTCTCCCAGAGCCGTTCGTCGATGGCGTCGGTCACCGCGGTCGGCACGCCGGCGGTCCGGAACGCGGCCCCGGCCCGCCGGGCGGCCCGGTCGGCGTCGGCGGTCCAGGGGCCGACCGCGACCCGTCCCCGCCCGCGCCAGGACACCCGTCCCGGCGCCGTACGCGTGGCCCCGAGGGTCGTCGTCCCCGCGACCACCGGAGCGTCGAGGCGGTCGGCGAGCGTCGCCTCGTTGCCCATCCCGTTCCCGAGCGAGAGCACCGCCCCCGCCGACCCGGCCGCGAGCGTCGCCGCCGCCCCCGGGGTGTCGTAGGCCTTGACCGCCACGACGGCGAGGTCCGCCGTCCCCCGCCAGTCGGTCGTCGCCGCCGGCCGGACCGCGAACGAATCGATCCCCTCGACGGCGAGGCCGCCCTCGTCGATCGCCGCCACGTCCGCCTCGCGGCCGACGAGCGTCACGTCGTGGCGGCGGGCGAGGAGCGCCCCGACGAGGCTCCCGAGGCTCCCGGCGCCGACCACGACGACCTCCATGTCCCCGGGTTCCCGCGGGCGCGCTTGTAGCTTGCGGGCCGAACGGGGAGGGCGGTTTTCGCGGCCCGAACGGGAAGGGAGGTTTCAAGTCCGCGCCGTCAGAACGGAGGGGCCATGAACCCAGGGGACCGCGTGCGAGTCGAGCGCGACGGGACGGTCGACGAGGGCGTCCTCATGCCCTCGTCGACCGCCGAGCACGTCGTCGTGAAACTCCCCGGCGGGTACAACGTGGGCGTGGATCGGGAGGCGGCCGACGTCGAGGTGCTGGAGCGGAGGGTCTACGACGTCGAGGACGCGGGGGTCGCCGAGGAGTCTGCCGTCGCGTTCGACGACGACCTCCCGACGGTGGCGCTCATCTCGACCGGGGGGACCATCGCCTCGACGGTCGACTACCGGACGGGCGCGGTCACGGCGCAGTTCGACGCCGAGGACGTGCTCCGGGCGGTGCCGGACCTGGCCGGGCGGGCGAACTACCGCGGGCGCGTCGTGGCCAACATCCTCTCGGAGAACATGACGACCGACGTGTGGCGGGACCTCGCGGAGACGGTGTACGAGGAGGTCGATGCGGGCGCCGACGGCGTCGTGGTGATGCACGGCACCGACACGATGGCCTACAGCGCGACGGCGCTCGCGCTGATGCTCGATACGCCCGTCCCCGTCGTGTTCACGGGGAGCCAGCGCTCGGCCGACCGCCCCTCCAGCGACAACGTGATGAACGCCGTCTGTGCCGTCGAGGCCGCGACGGCCGACCACTCCGAGATCCTCGTCTGCATGCACGCCGACGAGTCCGACGGGCGGTGTGCGCTCCACCGCGGACCCCGCGTCCGGAAGAACCACACCTCCCGGCGGGACGCCTTCGAGACGGTCGGCGCGAGGCCCATCGGCGAGGTGGAGTACGGGACCGGCGCGGTCTCGTTCCGGCGCGAGCACGCCGACCGGGGCGCCGTCGACGCCGACGTCGACCCCGCCATCGACTCCGACGTGGAACTCGTGAAGTTCGCACCCGGGATGGACTCCGCGGCGCTCGATCACCTGGACGGCAAGTCCGGGGTGGTGATCGAGGGGACGGGACTCGGCCACGTCAACACGGAGCTGATCCCGCGGCTTGCCGAACTCGTCGACGACGGGACCGTCGTGGCGATGACGAGCCAGTGCATCGAGGGGCGGATCTGTGACCGGGTGTACGACACCGGCCGGGACCTGCTGGAGGCGGGCGTGGTCGAGGCCGGCGACACGCTCCCCGGAGCGGCGACGGTGAAACTGATGTGGGCGCTCGAAAACTGCGCGGACCCCGCCGACGCCATGACCCGGAACCTCGTCGGGGAACTCCAGCCCCGCTCGGTCCCGTGGACCTGACCGTCCGCCGGGCGCGGGCCGACGACCGCGAGCGGGTCGCGGCGTTCACGGCCGAGACGTGGGCCGACCGGGACGTGGACGACTACGTGGCAGACGCCTTCCCCGCCTGGGTCGAGAGCGACGGCCCGGACCAGCACACGTGGGTCGCCGAGGCCGACGGCGTCGTCTCCGGGGTGATCCAGGCGTCGGTTCTGACCCCCCACGAGGGGTGGCTCGCGGGACTGCGCGTCGCTCCCACGTACCGCGGCGAAGGCGTCGGGGTCCGGCTGACGAACGCCGGCCTCGACTGGCTCCGGGGACGGGGCGCGGCCGTCGCGCGCAACATGGTCTTCTCGTGGAACGTCCCGTCACTGGGTCTCTCTCGACGGACCGGATTCCGTCCCTGCACCGAGTTCCGGTTCGCCCACCCGGATCCGGACGAGGGCGCGGAACCGGCCCTGACCGTCGGCGCCCGGCCGGACGCAGGCTGGGCGTTCTGGACGGGGAGCGACGCCCGGACCGCGCTCGCGGGCCTCGCGCTCGACGGGGGCCGGGCGTGGGCGCTGTCGGAACTGACCCGCGCGGACGTGGTCGCGGCGGCCGACGACGGGCGACTGCTGACCGTCCACGGCGGCGGGACCCGCGGGCTCGCCCTCCGCATCCGGAGCTACGACCGCGAGGTCGAGGGAGACGGCGAGGACGCGGCCCGTGGGACGGCGGACGACGCCCACGGGGGCGGCGACCGCGCGACTGGGCCCGTGACGTGGGCGGAATATGGGGTCGGCGCGTGGGCCGACCGGGAGGCCGCGCGAGCGCTCTGTCGGGCGGTCGCGCGGGACGCGGCGCGGGCGGGCGCCGATCGGACCCGCCTGTTGCTCCCCGAGGGCGTCCGCTGGGCGAGCGACGCCGCGGCGGCGCGGGTGGCGCTCGCGGACGCCCCTGACTTCGTGCTCGCCGCGGACCTCTCGGATCCGGGGGTCGGAAGCGACGACCGCGAGGCACAAGGGACTTGACCGGCGCCCGCCGACGGACGGGCATGTATCACGTCGTCGGCGGGGGAATCGCGGGGCTGGCGGCGGCCCACCGGCTCCGACAACTCGGCCACGACGTGCGGGTGTTCGAGGCCGGCGACGACCTCGGGGGGCTCGCGGCAACCTACGAGACCGCCGGCGATCCGATCGAGAAGTTCTACCACCACCTGTCGCGCTCCGAGGAGACCATCGTCGACCTGGCCGACGACCTCGGCCTGGCGGCGGACGTCGAGTGGCGGATCGGCGAGAACGCCTACTACGTCGACGGCGTGGTTCATCCGCTCGACACCCCCTGGGAGATCCTGGCCTACCCTCACATGAGCCTCTACGACAAGTTCCGGCTGACGATGCTCACCCAGGGGATCGACGTGCGCGGGGGCGTGCCCACCTTCGACACCTACGACCGACTGGAGGCGTTCGAGGACGTGCCCGTCGAGGAGTTCGTCGTCGAGCACACCACCCGCGGGGTCTACGAGGAGTTCGTCGAACCGCTCCTCGACGGCAAGTTCGGCGACCGCAAGGAGGACGTGAGCGCCGCGTGGTTCCTCGGCCGCGTGAAGTTCCGGGGCGAACGCGACGTACTGCGGGGGGAGATCCTCGGCTACCTCCAGGGGGGGTTCGGCCGACTGCTCGACGCGCTGGTCGGGGCCGTCGGCCGGGAGCGCATCGAGACGGGGACGCGGGTGACCGACGTCGGGATCGCAGACGGCGCCGTCGAGACGCTCACCGTCGCGGACGCGGACGGCGAGCGGACCCACGAGACCGACGGCGTCGTGGTGGCGACGATGCCGAACGTGCTGGAGGCGCTCACGGGCTACGCCTGCGACGTGGACTTCCAGGGGGCGCTCTGTGCCGTGGTGACGATGGACGAGGCGCTGACCGACACCTACTGGCTCAACGTGGCCCACGACGCCCCCTTCGGCGCGCTGGTCGAGCACACCAACTTCGTCCCGCCCGACCGCTACGGCGGCGACCACCTCCTCTACGTCGCCGCGTACGTCCAGGACGTGGACGACCCGCTCTGGCGGGCCGGCGACGGGGAGGTCCGAGAGCGGTGGCTCGGGGAGATCGAGGGGATGTTTCCGGAGTTCGACCGCGCCGGAGTGTCGGAGTTCCGTCTGGCGCGGGCGCCCCGGGCCGCGCCCATCTACGAGCGGGGCTATCTGGAGAAGGTCGTCCCCTACGACCTGGGCGAGGAGGTGGCCGACGGACTCTACTACGCGGGGATGGCGAGCCGGGCGCAGTATCCCGAGCGGAGCCTGGACGGGGGCGTGGTCGCGGGCTACGAGTGTGCAGAGCGGATGGTCGGGGTCGAGGGCGCCGCCGCACGCGAAACCACGAGCGAACCGGACTCCGGAGTCGAGGGGACGCCCCGAAGATGAGAACCGGCCGCGGGTCGCGTCCCTAGACGCCGGGGGCGTCGGACGGGTCCACGTCCTCGGGTTCCTCGGTGCCGCCGACGTGAATCTCGCCGGACTCGTCCTCGGCGTAGGCGGCGTCGGCGTAGCCGCCCACGGCGTTCGGCGTCTCGGCGTCGTCGAGTCCGTCGGGCGTGGCCGGGGCGTCGGGAAGGGGCCGGGTCCGGAACTCCCCCAGCGGATCCTCGACCGTGATCCCGTGGCGCTCGAAAAAGTCCCGGTAGCGCTCGTAGTGGTCGTCGACCTCGTCGACGGGGAACTCCATCATCTCCGTCCAGCCGTGGGTGTAGAAGTCGAAGTTGGCCTGGACGTGGGTGATCTCGCGGGCCTCCGCCTCGGGGTAGCCCGCCTCCAGCGCCGCGACGTAGGAGTCCATCGTCGCGTCGAAGAAGACCTCCAGGTGGTCGCGGCGCTCGTCCCGACGGTCCTCGGGCGCGCGGTCGAGGAAGACCCTCGTGTGGAGGTCGACGAGCCAGTCGGTGACCTTCCGGCCGACGACCGGCGTCGTGAGCGCCTTCTTCGAGGCCCAGTGGCGGACGTTCTGGCGGAGCTTCATCGGCGGTCGTTGGGGGTGAGCGACCTTGAAAGACACGACGCGTCGGGCCACCTCGCGGAGGGCAATCCCCATTACCCCCCCGGGCCAACACCGCGCCATGAGCGCGTCGTACGTGATCGTCGGCGACGGGATCGCGGGGAGTTCCGCGGCCGAACGGCTCCGCGAGGAGGCGCCGGACGCCGAGATCACGATCGTCACCGACGAGGGCGAACCCCTCTACAATCGGATCCTCATCAAGGAGTACGCGAAGGGGAAGCTCCCCGAGGCGCCGATCTCCATCCACGACCACGGATGGTACGACGACCACCGGATCGACCTGCGGCTGAACACCCTCGTCACCGAGATCGATCCGGACGCCAAGGTCGTCCGGACCCACGAGGGCGAGTCGATCGCGTACGACAGGCTCCTGATCGCGGCCGGCGGGACCCCGGCACAGCTCCCGGTCGAGAACGCCGACGCCGAGGGCGTCCACCACTTCTGGACCTTCGAGGACGCCCGCGCGATCAAGGCGGCCGCCGAGGCCGCCGAGACCGGCGTCGTCGTCGGGGCGGGGCTCCTCGGCATCGACCTCGCGGCCATCTGTGGCGCACAGGACGTCGACGCCCACTACCTGATGCGCGGGGACCGGTGGTGGCGCTACGCGCTCACGCGGGACGGCGCGGAGATCGTCCACGACGCGCTCCGGGGGATCGGCGTCACCCCCGTCTTCAACTCCGGCGTCGACCGGTTCGAGACCGACGCCGACGGACGCGTGACCGCCGCGATCGACCCGAACGGCGACCGGTACGCCTGCGACTGGGCCGGCGTCGCCATCGGCCTCGACTTCAACACCGAGATCCTCCAGGGCACCGGCGTCGAGTGCGACGACGGCGTCGTCGTCGACGAGTACATGCACACGAGCGTCGAGGACGTCTACGCGGCGGGGGACCTGACGCGCTTTTACGACACGATCCTCGACGATTACGAGCAGAACGGCTCGTGGGGGAGCGCCAAGGAGCAGGGCGCGGTCGCCGCCCGGAACATGGTCGACCCCGAGAGCGAGGCGTTCCGGTGGGTCTCGTCGTACTCGATCACGCATTTCGACTTCCCATTCCTCTCGTTCGGCCATCCGACGATCGGCGAGGAGTACGCCGAACGCCGGTACTCGGAGACCGAGTGGCGCCGACTGGCGTTCGTCGACGACCGGATCGTCGGCGGCGTCCTGATCGGCGACCTCTCGGCGCAGGCGGCCTACAAGCGCCTGATGCGCGAGGAGCGCGCGGTGGCCGACCGGACCGACCTCCTCCTGAAGAAGTCGGTCGACGTCGATCGGATCGTCCCCCCGCACGAACAGTAGGGGACGCCGACCGGAGGCGGGGGGACGGGGGAGAACGAAGCCGTTATCCACCGGCCGGTCCGAGGGAGACGTATGCAGGGAAGCGGCGGCGAGATGACGCTCGCCTTCGAACTGGAGGCGCTGAAGGCTGTCGCCGACCCGACGGCCGTCTTCAACGACGCCCGGCGCTGGACCGCGTACGTCGGGGTCGTCTCCGAGAAGCCCACCTACGTCGTCACGAACTTCACCCGCAGACACCGGGTGCGACAGGACTTCTTCTCGGGGCCGCAGGGAGTCACGGAGAGTCTGGAGAACGTGCGATCGCAGTTCGACACCGACCGCCACGTCTTCGTCGGGACGACCGACGAGGACCGCGGGGCCGCCGAGGACACGGGCTGGGAGTTCCTCCCGGTCGAGGAGGCCGCCGAGGCCGCCGGGTGGGGACTCGCCGACGACGAGGACGAGGAGGACCCCTTCGAGGCCGAGGTCCGCGACGACTGGCCGTGACGCATCGAAAGCCCTAATCGCGGTCCGGACCTGTGCCCCGCCGATGAGTCACCAGTTGCCCGACGTGCAGGCCAGCCAGCCGGACGTCACGGTCGGGCTGGGACAGGTGGGTGTCACGGGGGTCGAGAAGCTGGTCGAGGTCTCGCGAAACGGCGACCGACCGTACGTCCTGATGGCGGACTTCGAGGTGTTCGTCGACCTGCCGAGCGGGCGAAAGGGGATTGACATGAGCCGGAACATGCAGGTGATAAACGAGACGCTGGAGGCGGCGGTCTCCGAACCCACCTACCGGCTCGAAGACATGTGTGGAGACGCCGCCGAGCGGCTCCTGGCCAAACACGACTACACCACGACCGCCCAGGTGCGCATGGAGGCGGAGTTCGTCGTCCGCGAGGAGACGCCCGCGAGCGGGCTGGGCACCCAGGGGACGGTCGACGTGGTGGCGAGCGCCACCGCGACCGAGGAGGGGACCCGGGAGGCGATCGGCGCCGAGGTGACGGGGATCACCGTCTGTCCCTGCTCGCAGGGGATGTCGGCCGCGCGGGCCCGCGACACGCTGCTCGACCTGGGGGTCGACGACGAGGTGGTCGAGGAGTTCCTCGACCGGGTGCCCCAGCCGGGCCACTCCCAGCGTGGCCACGCGCTCCTGACGATCGAGAGCGACGGCTCGCCGGAGGTCGACCTCCGGGAGATCATCGACGTCGCGCGCGACGCGATGAGCGCGCGGATCTACAACCTCGCCAAACGGCCCGACGAGGATCACATGACCTATCACGCCCACGCGAACGCCAAGTTCGTCGAGGACTGCGTGCGCTCGATGGCCGAACGGGTCGTCGAGGAGTTCGACCACCTCCCCGACGAGGCCGTCGTCCACATGCGCCAGTCGAACGACGAGTCCATCCACCAGCACAACGCCCACGCCGAGCGGGAAGTGACGCTCGGCCAGCTCCGCGGGGAGATCCGGGGGCGCCGGTGACGGCACCCCGACCGCCGGGAAGTGTCCGCCCCGGTCCTCACTCGGGGGACGCGACGCTCCCGTCGGCGGTGATGTGTCCGGCCGTCAGCACGTCGAGCGGGCTCGTCACCGTGTAGGCGGGCGTCTTCACCCGCACCGCGGTGGTCGAATCGACGTCGACGAACTTCAGGTCGAGCACGTAGCGGCCGTCCGACCCGATCGCCGTCGCCTCCATCTGCTTCGAGGCCGGCTCGATCGCCCACGCGGTCTCGCCCGCGTACGCCGAGACGGTCGCGCCGCGAATCGTCCTGACCGTCGGAACGTCCGTGACGTCGTCGCCGACCACCGGGTAGTTCCGCTTTCGCCAGGCGGTGAACCCCTCGTCGATGGCGTACGCCTCCCGATAGCCGTCGTTGCTGAACCCCGCCGCCCGCATCGACGAGAGGTGGTGGGGACACGCGCAGTAGCAGACGACCCGGTCGGACTCGGACCACGAGGAGGTGGGGTCGTCGTCTCCCCCGCCGCTGGGTGCGGGGCTCGACACCGCCCCGAAGACGTGCGCGGCGTCGTAGGCGGTCTCGCTCCGGGCGTCGGCGAACCGCGCCTCGCCGCGCGCGTACCAGTAGTAGGCGACGTCGACCGGGACGAGCGGAACGTCGACGTTGCCGATGTTGATCCGCTCGAACGCCGCGGTGTCCACCGGTCGCTTCTCCGGCGTCGTTTCGAAGGAGGGGGGATAGCCGTCGTCGGGGTCCGGATCCGCCGGCAGGTCGTCGCCCCGTTTCGGGCCCGCGACCGCTGCCGTCGTCCCGGTCGTCGTCCCGGTCGTCGTGGCCGTCGTCCGCCTCGTCGCCGCCGTCGTCGTCGAACGTCCGTCGGATGCGGCGTCGGGGGTGCCCGTCGAACATCCCGCGAGACCCGCAGCGAGCGCGAGCGACGAGGCGCGGAGAAACCGGCGGCGCGTCTCGGTGTTGGTGCCCATCTAGCATCCCGAGTCGCGATCAAACCGACGTTATTATTCACTGCGTAAGGCGGTCGAATACGTGGGTTTCGTCCCGATCGATCGGTCTCGCCGCTCCCACCGGGCAGGTCGCAGGCGTCCCGTCGGTTCATCACGGGCGCGACGCTCCCGTCGCCCCGACGAGCGGCCCGTTCCTCGACACAAGGGATATCAACGGTCGACCGGTAGGAGGGCGTATGCGACTGCGCTGGGCCCTCGCGGGCCTGTTGCTCGTGCCGCTCGCCGACGCGGCGCTGTTGATCTTCGTCGCCGGCGCCGTGGGCTGGGTGACCACGGTGGCGCTCGTCGTGCTCACGGGACTGCTGGGCATGCTTCTCGTCCGCGCCGAGGGCCGGCACACGCTGCGCGAACTCCAGCGGGACGCGATGGAGGGGAACCCACCGACCGACCGACTGCTCGACGGCGGCCTGCTGATCGCCGCCGGCGCCTTCCTGCTCACCCCCGGCCTCGTCACGGACGCGGTCGGGTTCCTGCTGGCGGTGCCCGTGACCCGCTATCCGATCCGGAAGGTGCTCAAGCGATACGTCGTCACCCCCTATCTCGACCGACGGACCGGCGGGTTCGTCACCGGGAAGGTCTGGACGGCCGGGATTCCCCGGGACGAGGACCCCTTCGACCTGGATCCCGAATCCTACCGGGTGGACGACGACCAGGAGTAACGGTTCGGTGGGGGAGTCGGCCGGCCATCGAGGGGGGGTGGTGTCGTACCGTGTCGGTTTCTGCTCACGGGCACGAAGTGCCCGTTCGCACGGCCCGCGGCGCTACGCGCCGCGCTGTCCTCTCCGACCTCCTCGCTCGCTACGCTCGTTCCGTGAGGTCGGAAGCTCCACCTTGAATTACGCTGATCCGCGGGTAGTGGAGAGATCGCGGGTGCTCTAACCGAATCGCTCTACTCCGAACGGCGCCCGATCGGAGAACGGAAACCCTTACAAGCACCACGGGGTTACGCCGTACTGCGCTCGCCTGGGCCGATAGCTCAGTCAGGTTGAGCGCTCGGCTGATAACCGGGAGGTCCACGGTTCAAATCCGTGTCGGCCCACTCGGTTTCCACCCGGTCTCTGGCCGGGACGAAACCGGGTCGACAACTCCCCAGCCACCTCATCTCGCGCGTTCGCTCTTAGAGAGCGACGGCTCTCTCGTTAAGTTCAGTAGTTCACCCGGCGCGGGTCGGCGTCGTCGTGCGAGTGGAACCGCCGAAAGGGAGGTGGTCGGCGTGACGTGGGTCGTCCTCGCCCACGGCGACCGCGAACTATCGCTCGTGACAACGCGACCGCGACGCGTTTAATCCGATCTTAAATCCGCAATTATCGGGTTTGAATACCAGAGATCAGATTTATATACCATCGACACTACGATCGGACCAGACATGTCGGCGATCCAGGCCGCACCGGGTCAGGGCACGCCCGCGTGCGGAGCGGTGGACCGCCGACGTGTGCACCCGTAACCATGCAAATACGACAGTTCCTCACCGAGGACCGCGCCGTGAGTCCGGTCATCGGCGTCATCCTGATGGTCGCCATCACGGTCATCCTGGCGGCCGTCATCGGGACGTTCGTCCTCGGACTCGGCCAGAACGTGCAGAGTACGCCACAGGCATCGTTCAGCTTCGACTTCAACGGCACCCACGACGTGGTAGTTGCTCACGAAGGCGGCGACAAGCTAAACAAGGACAACTCGGCGAGCGTCAAGGTCACTTCGGATAGCGGCAGTCCGGAGGATTGGGGGCTCCCAGTTGCGGCTGGAGATACGCACAAATATACCAACTACAGCGGTAACGACACCGTTCGTGTCGTTTGGTACGGTCCCAACAACGAGTCGTCCGCGACGCTCGGGTCGCAGAAGGCGCCCAGCTGAAGCCCTCTCCTTTCCGGTTTTTTCGGATGTGCTAGCGACGGCGCCGAGGAAGCGACGCGAACGGCGCGAAAGGTTGGCGGGGTCGGCCGAGCGCGACCGAGAACGGAAGTTTGATAGTTGACTCACGACGACCCCGAAGTACGGATGCTCCCGCTCCAGGTCATCGACAGCTTTCTCCTCAACTACAACGTCGGCGACGCGCTCCTGCTCGTGTTCGTCCTGTCGGTCGTGGGAACGCTCCCCCTGAAATCGCGGCGGATCCTGGCGATCACCGTCACGGTGTTCGGCGTCGTGTTCCTGGTGACGCCGGTGGCGATCATGCCGATCAAGTATCTGTTCCTCGGGATCGTGCTCCTCGTGATCGGCCCGATGCTGTACGTGACCGCGCGCTAGAGGGGAGCGCCGGACGGGAGCCGAGGTGGATCCGCGTCGTTTAACCGCGGGCGTCGCAAACGGGAGCCATGGCCGAACCGCGCGTGCCCGGCGGGCGGGGCGAGACCGTCGAGTTGCCCTGCGGCGAGACGGTCGGCGTCCGGGAGATCGACATGGGAATGCGGGAGTTCGACTGCGCGTGCGGGGCGACCCACGCGGTGGTGACCGACGTCCACCCCCCCGACCGGTTCCTGCCGGAGTTTCTGGTCGACGTGTTGCGCGAGACGGTCGAGACCACCGGCGAGGAGATGGCCGAGTTCGGAACCCCCCACCTGATGGGCATCGTTCTGGAGGAGTTCCCCGACCGGGTGGCGAGCGCGGACGTCAGCGAGGACCAGGAGGTCGGCTACGCCCTCCTGTGGGTGACGGCGTTCGACGCCCGACGGCTCCACGAGGTCATCGTCGAACTCGTCGTCGAACTGATGGAACACGCCATGGGTCACGCGGACGACGAGACGGCGATGCGGGAGTTCGAGGAGGAGATGCTCGCCTTCGACGTGTCGGCGTTCGTCGAGCGGTACCGTGCAGAGCGCGATATCGAGGCCGACGACGTCTCTGTCTGACGATCGTCCGACGGCTGTCTCACTGAAATCTAAGTCGATCAGGACCGTCGTGTGACACGAGATGTCCACCCACCGAAGCGAGTTCGAGGCGCTACGGGGGGTTCTCTCCGAGGCCGACGAGCCGATGACGGCACGCGAGATCCTGTCGGTGCTGGACGACGACGACGAGTTCGACAGCGCCCACCGCGTCGCGACCGTCCTGGGCCGCCACGCCGACCGGGGCGAGGTCGAGGTGCTCCGGGACAGCCCCTACCGCTACCGTCTGTCCGCCTGACCGCCGACGCCGCCTCCCGCCGGGGGAGGCGCTCGTCTACCCCGATTTCGAAATTCGTAATTCCACTTCGCATCTCGCACTCTTTCGCCGGGTTTATTGCGATGTACGGACTTCTCGGGAGTGATGACCGACGAGGACAGCGCCGGCGCCGCGGACGAGCGGCGCCACGGCGGGGAGAGGACGATACTGCTCATCGGAAGCGGCCCGATCAAGATCGGGCAGGCGGCGGAGTTCGACTACTCCGGCGCCCAGGCGTGTCGCGCCCTACAGGAGGAGGGGGTCCGAGTCGTCCTCGTCAACTCCAACCCCGCGACGATCATGACCGATCCGGAGATGGCCGACCGGGTGTACATCGAGCCGATCACGACCGAGGCCATCGCCGAGGTGATCCGGAAGGAAAGGCCCGACGGGGTGATCGCCGGACTCGGGGGCCAGACGGGGCTGAACGTCACCGCCGAACTCGCCGAGGAGGGCGTCCTCGACGAGTACGACGTCGAGGTGATGGGGACGCCGCTCGACACCATCTACGCGACCGAGGACCGCGAGCAGTTCCGCGATCGGATGCACAGCATCGACCAGCCGGTCCCGGAGTCGGTCACCATCGAGTCCGTCGAGGAGACCGAGGAGGCCGTCGAGGCGGTCGGCGGCCTCCCCGTCATCATGCGGACGACCTACACGCTCGGGGGCGCTGGCTCCGGCGTCGTCGGCGAGATGGACGAACTGAAAGAGCGGGTCCGCAAGGGCCTGCGGCTCTCGCGCAACAACGAGGTGATGATCACGGAGTCGATCGACGGCTGGATCGAACTGGAGTACGAGGTGATGCGCGACGCCGACGACTCCTGTATCATCATCTG
>JBDGUC010000054.1:0-30929 GCA_042216285.1 Haloferacaceae archaeon | reverse complement strand
CCATCCTCGAAACTGCGCTCTAATTCACCAACAATCTACGCCATATGAGCGTATCTATGTAATCACGGACGACGTCGGCCACCTCTGGGGTTATCAGCACGTCTCGCTCGCTCCGTTCCTTGTTCTTGAGCGGGGTTCCCTCCGTGGGTCGGTGGCGGAGTTCCAGCGCCGGACGGCCTTCGTCAAAGTTCCCGAGGTCGAGCGCCCGGAGACCGCTAAGACGCATCCCGGTTTTCCAGAGGAGTAGCAGAGTGACGTGCCGGTTGCTGGCGTATTCGTACTTCCCGAGGAAGTCCAACATCTCGGTGGCTTCGTCCCGCGTGAGGAGGTCGTCACAGATTTCGTCGTTCTCGCTGACAGAGGGTATCCGAACCATATCGGCCATCCCGCGTGGGACAGCCGTGATGTGTTCGCAGAACTCGATGAACTGCTTGATGGTCATCATATCCTGCCGCGCCGTGATGACCTTCACCTTGGACAGCCGGAACTCCTTGTACCGCTGGATGAGTTCGCTGTCGAGGTCGTTCAGGTTCGTGAGTTGTTGGTCGTCCAGCCAGTCACAGAACTGTCGTAGAGACGTGCGGTAGTTCTTGAGCGTCTTCCGAGTGACGCCCGGCTTCTTGTCGTTGAGGAATCGGTTCTTGGCTTCGTGCGGCGGCGTCGGTTTCAGGCTCATAGGCTGTCTGGGTACAGCCTGCGTAAACGGGTCGTCCGGGTACACAGGGCGTGAAACGCCCGGCGGACGAGAGCCCGGGTTCAAATCCCGGCCTAGGCTTCTGGATAACGGGGTTCAACGCCGTTACGCCCGGACATCGGCGAACCCGCCACTGTATCCACCTCTCCGTGAGATACACGACAGGTGTGATCTCGTCTGGACTCCGATACCGTTTCGATACCTGACGCCTCGCGTCGGGGGTAGCTTACGTCAAGCCCGTCGAACCCCCGGAAGGCGGAGAACGCGAATACCACGGCCAATATCGTCGCCAGTATCGTGGGGTCCATTCCGACGAACTGCCGTGCGAGGGGCATCGCCCTCCCCCTGAATTCAACAGCGTTTTATTCCGAGTCGACGGACTGAGCGTGGATATGAAACGCGTTATCAAGACACAAACCGCGCCGGGCTCGGTCGGCGCCTACAGTCAAGCGACCACGAACGGAGAGCTAGTTTTCACCGCCGGCCAGGTCCCCGAGACGATGGACGGTGACGTCCTGAACGACGCGCCCGTCGAGGAACAGACTCGTCAGTGTTTGGAAAATCTGAAAGGCGTCTTGGAGGCACAGGATCTAACGCTGCGAGACGTTCTCAAGACGACCGTCTACATCGTAGACATCCGGAATTGGGAGCGGGTGAACGAAGCGTACTCGGAGTACTTCGACGAAGAGCCCCCTGCGCGAAGTGCTGTCGGCGTCACCGGTCTCTGGGGCGGTATCGACGTGGAGATACAGGCCATCGCCGCCACGGACTGACGAACCGCTTCGTAGACGCCGATTTCGTCGACTCGACGATCCGCGAGTCGGGCCCCACCGCCCTCGCGGAACTGCTCTGTGGGTCCCGCTCGTCTTTCGTCGCCGGCCCAGTCCTCCCATCCGCCCCTCCCGACGTCGCGTATTCTCGACGGCTCTCCGGTCGCCGGCGACCCCTATTCCATCGCGTTCCCGCCGTTGACGGGCGTGTACGTCCCCGTCACGAACCCGGCGTCGTCGCTCGCGAGGGCGGCGATGGCGCGAGCGACGTCCTCGGGCTGGGCCACCCGGTCGAGCGGGGTTCCCGCGGTCACGTGCTCCCGGACGTCGTCGATCCGATCGGCCGTCGCGTCGGTCTCGACCAGCCCCGGCGCCACGACGTTCGCGGTGATCCCGTGGGGGCCGTACTCCTGGGCGACGTACTTGACGAAGGCGTCGAGGCCGGCCTTGGCGGTGCCGTGGGCGATGAACCCGGGCGAGGGGTTCTCGCCGAGGCCGCTGGAGACGTAGACGGCCCGCCCGTACTCCCGGTCGGCCATCCGCGGCAGGACGGCCTTCGAGACCGTGAACGCCGCCTTGAGTTCGTCGTCGAGTTTCCCCGAGAACTCCGCCCACGTCATCGACTCGAACGGCTTCTTCGCGAACGGCATGTTCGCGTTGTTGACGAGGACGTCCGGCGCGCTCCAGCGATCCGTGATCGTCTCCACCATCCGCTCGACGGCAGCTTCGTCGCGGACGTCGGCCTGGACGACGAGCGCCTCGCCCCCTTCCGAACGCACCTCGTCGGCGACGCCGTTGGCCTCCTCCTCGCTCGTCCGGTAGTTGATGGCGACGCGTGCACCCCGGTCGGCGAGGAGTTTGACCGTCGCGGCCCCGATGCCGCGACTGCTCCCCGTCACCAGCGCGACTCGATCGGTGAACTCGGCCATGGACGGAGACCCCTCGTCGCTCGGCGACCGAGAAAGTGTCGTGATGCGACGGGACGGTGTCCCGACGTGGACGAGACGGGGTGTGACGGGACGGGCGTGACGACCGAGGCGGCGTTCCAGGCCGAACTCGCGCGCCTCGTCCGGGCGGCCGTCACTCGTTGCGAAACACGAGGACGTGCTGGTGGACGACCGACGGGACGTAGGCGAACGGGTAGCCGTAGACGTGGAGGTCCTTCGAGGGGTCGTACCAGATCAGGTCGGCCTTCAGGGTGTAGCCCGCCGCAGCGATCCGCTCCCCGAGTTCCGCCGAGAGGAGGTGGTAGGACTGGCCGCGGTACATGTCCCCGATGAAGACCGCGACGTACCCGTCATCCGTGACCACCCGCCGGAACGCCCCGAACGCCCGCCCCATCGCGTCCAGCCACGCCGACTTCCGCTCGGTGCCCTCGCCAGCGGCGTCGTCGCCGCCGAAACTCCCCAGGTTGCTCTCCCGGGTCTCGCGCTCGTTTCGGGTCTGCTCGACCTCGTCCATCTTCCAGTAGGGGACGTCCGTCAGCAGGAGGTCCACCGCGCCGTCTCCCACCTCCGCGACGAGGTCGGTGCAGTCGCCGTGGCGCATCTCCTGGGCGGCGAGGGTCGCCGCGCCCCGGGCCCGGCGGTCCGCGTTCTCCCGGTCGAGGGCCTCGCGGTAGACGTCGATCCAGCGGCGGTTGACCTCGAACCCGAGCGCCTCCCGGAGCCCCGTCCCCTCGTGTTCCGCGAGGCTCGCTCCGAGGAGCGTGCCGCCGACGCCGGCGTAGGGATCGAGGACCTGGTCGCCGGCCTGGCTGAACCGCTCGATCAGGTCCAGACACAGGCGTGGGGGTTTCTGTCCCCCGTGTTCGCTCCGGAGGTCGTGCTGGACGTCGGGGGGGTAGGCCTCGGGGATCACCGACTTCGTGGCGAACTTCCACTCCCGGCCGGTCAGGTCGTTGACGGCGTTGCGCTCGTCGTAGACCCCCCGCCCCTCGACGTACGTCTGGTGGTCGTCCAGGGCGTCGGTGTCGACCACCTCGCCGTCCTCGACGGGGAGCGCGGCCGCCCGCGCCCGCTCCTCGTCGAAGTCGCCGTCCTCCGTCGTGAAGAGGCGACTCTGTCTGTGCCCGGACGACTCGTCGGCCATACGCGGGCGAGGCCGGCCGGCGTAATAAACGGCGGGCCCGACCCGGGCGCGGATGGGGAGGCCACCCCCCTCCCGCCGACGGAAGCGGTTAATCCCGGACAACCGGCCGAAATTCGAGTTCATCGACTGGTCCGTTCAAGCACGTGGGGCGTCGAGGGGGAACGCCATGAATCGAACACCGGGCGGCGCGGGCGCGACCGGGACGGGAGCGCCGACGGGCACGGGGACGGCCGTCACGTCCCCCGGCGTACGGCGGGAGAGGGGGTGAGTCGCGTGGTGCCCCTCCCCCCGACCCACGGTCTCGACGACCGGCTGGTTACCTTCGCGGCGAGCCTGCTGATCGGCGGGGCCGCCATCCACGCGGGCGCCGCCACCCTCTCGGACGCGCGGAGCTACGCACACGCGGTGCTGACGGCGCTGCTCGGTGCGCTGGTCTGGGCGCTGCTCGAACCGGTTCCGCTGCTCGGCGGCCTGCTTGCGCTCGTCGCCTGGGTGGGCGTCGTCAAGTGGCGCTACCACGGCGGCTGGATCCGGTCTGCCGCCGTCGGGGTCGCCGCGTGGGCCGTCGCGGTCGTCGTCCTCGCGGCGCTCGACCTGATCGGGATCGGTTCGGTTTCGGCGCTCGGCGTGCCGGGGACCTGAGCCCCCGCGACCGCCGGCGGACGCGACGGCCCACGTGGCCGACGGACCGACGGGACGAACCGGGGAGCGGTGGCGGAGCGACGGCAGGGACGCGACGTAGACTCGACGTGGAGGGTCGAAATGACCGACGGGACGGCGTGGAGGGTCGAAATGACCGACGGGACGGCGTGGAGGGTCGAAATGACCGACGGGACGGCGTGGAGGGTCGAAACGATCGACCGGCGTGGAGGGCCGAGGGTCGTCAGACGGGGCGGGCGTCGCGTCGGTAGCCGTGTCCGAGGCGGAACGCGACGGCGTTGGCGAGGAGGAGGGCGCCGAACGCCACGGGCTGGCGCTCGATGAACCCGGTCGCCAGCAGGGGCAGGTACGCGAACGGGAGCATGGCGGCCGTCCAGAACGCCACGAACTGCAGGACGTGGACGACGCCAGCGAACGTTCGGTCGGCGTCGGGGGCGATCACTCCGGCCAGCGCGCCGGCGGATCGGTCGAGGCGGGCGGGGTCAGGGGACATGGGTCGAATCCATCCTGACGCACGGTCCGAGGGGACGTATAACCGCCAAATCGTTACGTCGCATTTAGCCGGGTTCACCCGGATCGCCGACCGTTTTCGCACACCTTTCGCCGTTTCACGACCACGCGAGATCGTTCGAGAGGTTTCATCCGGAGCACAGAATCCACCTCCCCGTTCGTGATGGAGACGCCATCGCGTCGGACCGTCGGTCCCGGGACCCGGCGGTCCGGCGGTTCCGACGACGACCGTCGCGGTGGACTCGAACGGATCGACCGCCCGGTGGGTGCCGCCGGGGCGGACCCGGACGGCCGGCGGCGGAGCGTCGTGGGGAAGACGACGGCGCCGCTGGTGTGCCCGTCGGCATGGGCCGGGCGCGCTGGGTGGGGAGGATGGGAACTGAAGCCGTCCTGTGCGCGCCCGGGTCGAGCGTGTTCCGGGGCCGACTTAAATCCGCGTCAGACGGGCGTGTGACCACGGGACGACGGCGAGGTTCGGCCGACGCCGGGGGACGAGGCAGCCGCGGGAGCGACGGTCGATCCTCCGACGCGCCCCGTCCGGCGGCGCGTGCCGGCCCGGGGGCCGAGGGGACCGAAGGGGCCAGGGGGGGCGAGCGCCGGGTGGGGAAGGGCAAGAGTCATTCCGTCGGGGAGCGAGCGGCGGATATGGAGGGTATCGGACCGCCGCTCGTGACGCCGTTCGACGCGGACGGCGACCTCGACGAGGCGGCACTGGGGGAACTGGTCGAGTGGGTCGAGGCACGCGGCGTGGACTTCCTCGTCCCCTGCGGGTCGAACAGCGAGGCCGAACTGATGACGGCCGAGGAGCGCGCGCGGGTGATCGACCTCGTCGCGGACGCGGCGAGCGTGCCGGTCCTCGCCGGGACGGGCAGTCCGGGATTCGAGGAGACCCGGCGGGCGACCGCCCGGGCCGCCGACGCCGGGGCCGACGCCGCGCTCGTCGTCACGCCCTTCTACTACAACCACGACGACGAGACGCTGGCGGCCTACTACGAGGACCTGGCCGACGTCGCGGAGCTCCCGGTCTACCTCTACGACGTCCCCGTCTACACCGGAACGAAACTCGACCCGGAGACCGTCGGTCGGCTTGCCGCCCACCCGAACGTCGGCGGCATGAAGGACTCCAGCGGCGACGTCGAGACGTTCGTCAGGGAACGACGGGCGACGGCCGACGCCGACTTCGACCTGCTGGTCGGGAGCGGGAGCGTCCTGGCGGCGGCGCTGGACGCGGGCGCCGACGGAGGGGTGCTTGGCCTGGCGAACGTCGCCCCCGCCGAGGCCAGAGAGGTGTACGAGCGCCACCGGGCGGGCGACCGGCGGGCCGCCCACGACCTGAACGCCGACCTGGTGGACCTCAACCGCGCGGTCACGAGCGAACACTCCGTGCCGGGCGCGAAGTACGCGATGGCAACGCGCGGGGCGCCGGCCGGCCGTCCCCGCCGCCCCCACCGTCCGCTGGCCGACGAGTCGGTGAAAGCCGAGATCGACGACCTGCTCGCCGCGCTATAACAGTGGGCTGAAGCACCTTCGAGTACACGTCGGTCGACTTGTCCCACCAGTCTTTGAGGTCGGGTAGCTCGTCACGGATTTTCCGAACCCGCTGTTTGACCGTTCCATCGTCTTCCCCGCTCGCCGCTAGGTGCCGGTCGCGCGCGTCGCCGTCGCCTTGAACGAGGCGACGACGCGCCGGCCGGGGACGAGGTCGAGGCGGCCCGCGCTGTCGCGGGTGACCAGCGCCCGGAGCGGGTCGTCGGCGCCCACGTCGACGGCGACCGAGACGACCGACTCCCCGCGGTCGACCGCCGTCACGCGCCCCGCGAACCGGTTGCGAGCGCTGGTCGCCCCGCCGGGCGGCGCGTCGGCGGGGTCGTGGAGCGTCACCGCGTCCGCCCGAACGCTGACCTGCACCCGCGCGTCGACCGCCGGGGCCGGGTCGCCGTCGGCTGCGACGACGAGCGCACGGATCCGGCCGGCGGCGGTCGTCACCGCGGCGAGTTCGCCGTCGGCGTCGACCACCGTTCCGGGGAGGACCGTCTCGGCGGCGGCCGCCGTGCCGGCCAGCGCCGCCCGCAGGCGGTCGAACCGCGCCAGGAGCGCGCGTCCCTCGTCGGTGAGCCGGCTTCCCCCGCCGTCGGCGCCGCCGCGGCGCCGCTCGACCAGCGGTCCGATCCCCTCCTCCAGCCGTTCGAGGCGACGGAGCGCCCGCGCCCGCGACCGTCCCAGCCGCTCGGCCGCGCCGCTGACCGACCCCTCCGCGGCGACCGCCCGGAGGAGCGCCGCGTCGTCGCCCTCGAAGGTCACCTCCCCCAGCGCGAGCCCCGCGGCGAACGCCTCGTCCATGCCGCCGCTTTGCGCCCGCCTCCCAAACCGTTTTCTCCCCCGCCCCCCAGGGCCGATGTATCCATGTCGGAACAACGATCCGGTCGGGGAACGCGACGGACGCGACGCGCCGTCCTGGCGGGTGCAGGCGTGGCGATCGCCGGGCTGGCCGGCTGTTCGGGCGGCGGGGGCGGCGAGACGACCGGGGGTGGGGCGGGGACCACCACGGGCGGGAGCGAGGGGACGTCGGCGTCGACGACCACCTCGTCCTCGTCGTCGCTCGCCGACTCGATGACGATCTTCCACGCCGGGAGCCTCGCGCCGCCGTTCGGCGCCGCGGAACCGACGTTCGAGAAGAAGTACGGCGTCGACGTCACGCGGGAGGCGAAGGGGTCGGTCGCCTCGACCCAGAAGATCACCCAACAGGACCGGACAGCCGACGTCCTCGGCGTCTCGGACTTCCGGCTCATCCGGGACCGCGTCCTCCCGGACTACGGCGACTGGTATGCGGTCTTCACCACCAACGCGATGTCGATCCAGTACCGGAAGGACTCCCCCGGCGCCGACGAGATCTCGACGGACAACTGGTGGGAGGTGCTGACCCGCGACGGGGTGACGGTCGGCCACTCCGATCCGGCGGTCGATCCCGGGGGCTACCGGGCGGTGATGACCCAGCAACTCGGCAAGATCGCGTTCGACGGCGAGCGCCTCTACGACGACGCCACCTACCGGAAGCTCCGGAAGAACTCCACGGTGCCGACGGGGACGGAGGTGAACCTCCAGGGACAGCTACAGAGCGGCGAACTGGACTACGTCTTCTACTACCAGTCCATCTCGAAGACCTCCGGGATGCCGTACGTGGACCTCCAGCCCGAGGTGGACCTCTCGAAGGCCACGAGCGCGTACGCCGAGCATTACGCCAAGGCGAACGTCGAGACCGACAGCGGCACCTTCACCGGCGCCCCCATCGCCTACGGGATGACCGTCCCGAGCGTGGCGGAGGCGCCCGGCCGCGGCGCCCAGTGGGTCGAGTATTTCGCGACCGACCCGGGGCGCTCGATCCTCGAGGAGAAGGGGCTCGTCCCGGTCGATCCCATCGTGGTCCCGAAGGGGGACACGGACGCCATCCCGGATCGGGTGATGGCGGTCGCCAGCGCGAAGGGAGCCCTCGGCCCGCTCGACCTGTGACGGGCGGGTGTCCCCACGATATTTGACCGCCGGGCCCGACGGGGCTCCCCGATGACGACGGACTCCGGGTCGTTCCGAACGGCCGGCGTGGGGCGGACGCCGCTGGTCGCGGCGTTCGTCGCCGTCCAGGCGGCGACGTTCGCGGGCGCCTACCTCGTCGGTCGTCCGACCTGGTACGCCTACTTCGTGGTCGTCAGCGCGGCCGTCACGGCCTACGCGCTCGACGGCTCCCCGTTCGCGGTCGTGACGGCGACGGCCGGCAGCGTCCTTCTGATCGCGCTCGGACTCCCGCTCGTGCTGTTCGTCGCCCGGCAGTCGCCGTCGCTCGTGATCGAGAAGGCCCTCGATCCGGACGTCCAGCGCGTGCTGTATCTCGGCGTCTACGGCCCGCTGCTGGCGGCGGTCGTGGGCCTCGCGTTCGGCGTGCCGCTGGCCCACCTGCTCGCCGAGGGGTTCGCCGGACAGTCGCTCGTCGAGAGCCTCGTCGACCTGCCGCTGGTCGTCCCCCACAGCGTCGCCGGAATCCTCGTCCTCTTCGGGTTCGGGAAGGGGGGTGCGTTCCCCCGTCTGTCGGTGCTCGGGACGATGGTCGGCTTCGTGCTCGCGTTGACGTTCGTCAGCGCCCCCTACGCGGTCAACGCCACACGGGAGGCGTTCGAGACCATCGACGACCGGCTGAGCTACGCCTCGCGGATCCACGGTGCGACCCGCTGGGAGACGTTCCGGCGGGTCACCGCCCCGCTCGCGGTCCGGGGGGTGATCACCGGTGGCGTCCTGGCGTGGGCGCGTGCCGTCTCCGAGTTCGGCGCGGTCGCCGTCGTCGCCTACAGCGTGGAGTTCTTCTATCCGCCCGCGGGGCGATCCGTCACGGCCCAGCACGCCCCGGTGTTCGTCTACAACACCTACCTCCAGGGGGGGCTCGACGAGAGCGGCGCCGTCGCGTTCCTGGTGCTCGGGGTGTCGGCGGCCGTCTTCCTCCTCGTCCGGTCGCTCACCGACGACGTCACCGGGGAGGTGCCCTGATGGGACTGCACGCCGACGTCTCGGCGACGTTCACGACCACGGGGGCGACGGCGTTCACCGTCGACGTCGCCTTCGAGGTGGCGCGCGGGACGAACCTCGTCCTCCTCGGGCCGAGCGGGAGCGGGAAGACGCTGCTCCTGGAGACGGTCGCCGGGTTCCACGACCACGAGGGGACGGTGAGCCTCGACGGCCGCCGCGTCAGCGACCGTCCCCCCGAGCGACGCGGGTTCGGATTCGTCTTTCAGGACTACGCGCTCTTTCCGCACCTGACCGCCCGGGAGAACGTCGACTACGGCCGGCGCTACCACGCCGAGACGCGCGACCCGGACGCCCTGCTGGCGGAACTCGGGGTCGCCGACCTCGCCGACCGCTACCCCCGGACGCTGTCGGGCGGGGAGAAACAGCGCATCGCGCTGGCCCGGGCGCTCGCCATCCGCCCCGACGTACTCTTGCTCGACGAACCGCTCGCCTCCCTCGACGTGCCGACCAGGCGCGCGCTCCGTGACGACCTGGCCGACGTGCTCGCCGACGTGACCGCCGTCCACGTCACGCACGACCGGACGACCGCCCGGGCGCTCGCCGACCGCATCGCCGTGATGCAGGACGGCCGGATCGTCCAGACCGGGTCGCCGGAGGCGGTGTTCGAGCGCCCCGCGTCGCCGGCGGTCGCGGCGTTCACCGGCGGGAACGTCGTCGCCCTGTCGGCGGCGCCGTCGCTCCGGGCACGACTCGACGACCCGGGCGAGGGGCACGTCGCCGTCCGGCCCGAGGCCATCGGAATCGTCGCGGACGCCGGCGACGTGCGGGCCCGCGTCGAGCGGGTCGTCCGCGAGGAGGCGACCAGCCGCGTGACGCTCGCGTTCGACGACGTGACCGTCGACGCCTTCGCCGACGACCCGCCGGCCGTCGGCAGCGAGGTGTGGCTGACCCTCCCCCGCGACCGGCTGGTCCGGTGCTGACGACCCGCTCCCGCCGCCGGTCGTGCGGCTCTCGTCCGGATCCGGAGTAACTCATTGCCGTTACTCTCCGGCGATGATGAAACCACGTTCGACTGCTCACAACTGACTTATGGCGAGCAACGAATCGTGCTCCCGTGGCGACGACGCTCTCGACTCTCGGGGAATCGGGGATCTCGATCTCGCTCGGCGAGGCGACCGGCGCGCTAGGGGATTCGATTACGGTCCTCCCGATCCTGGTCGCACTCGGCGCGCTGACGGACCTCTCGCTCCCGCGGGCCCTGCTGTGGTTCGGCGTCTTTCAGATCGTCTGGGGCGTCGTCTACGGCCTGCCGCTGTCGGTCGAGCCGATGAAGGCGCTGGCGGGACTGGCCATCGCCGGGACGCTCTCGCTCGGGGAACTCGCCGCCGCGGGGCTGGCCGCGGGCGCCGCGTTGCTCGTCGCGGGACGGACCGGGACGCTCTCGCGGCTCGCCGGGCGGGTCGGCGACCCCGTGGTGCGGGGCGTCCAGCTCGCCGTGGCGCTGGTGCTCGCGCGCTCTGCCGTCGACCTCGGGCTGGCGTCGCCGGCGCTGGCCGCCGGGGCGGCCGTCGGCGCGGGCGTCCTGATCGTGCTCCTCGACCGGCGGGCGGCGCCGCTCGCCGTCCTCGGAGTCGGGGTGGCGCTCGCCGTCGTCCGGGCGGGCGTGCCGGCCCCGACCCTCCCGGCGCTCGCCGTCTTCCCCGGCGGCGGTCCGGCGCTCACCCTCGACGCCGCGGCGGGCGCCGCCGGCCAGCTGGCCATGAGCGTCGGCAACGCCGCGGTCGCCACCGCCGCGCTCTGTGCGGACTACTTCGACGCCGACGTCTCCCCCGACCGGCTGGCCGGGAGCATGGGCGCGATGACGCTCGTGTCCGTGCCGCTCGGCGGCCTGCCGATGTGTCACGGGAGCGGCGGTCTGGCGGGCAAGTACGCGTTCGGCGCCCGCTCGGGGGGTGCGAACCTCCTGCTCGGTGCCGGCTACCTCGCCGCCGCCGCCGTCACCGGCCTCGTCCGTGCGTTCCCGACGGCGGTGCTCGGCGTCCTCCTCGGCCTCGTCGCCCTCCAGCTCGCGGCGACGGCCCGCCGGTCCGAGGCCCTCGCGCTCACCGTCGCCGTCGGGCTCGTCGGCCTTCTCGTCAACGTCGGCGTCGCGTTCGTCCTCGGGATGGCCGCGGACGCCGTCTACGAGCGGTGGGGGTAGCGGTCGGCCGGTGGCCGCCGGACGACTGCCGGTTCGGCGGTCCCCGACCGCCCGGCGCGGCGAGAAAGGCACTTGTCGGCGGGAGAACCACGACACGCCATGGAGACCTGGCGTGCGCTGTTCGACCGCGCTGTCGGCTACGGGGCGACGGAGGGAGACGTACGGGCGGCGCTCGCCGCGCGGCGTGACGCGGACGGCGGCGACGAGAGGGGCGGCGATGCCTGATCCGAGCCCCGCGCGGGTGGTCGCGGACGCCGACGTACTGGCCGCGGACCTGCTGGTCGGGGGGCCGAGCCGCGCGGCGCTCGACTGCCTGTGGCGCCACTCGTGGACGACGCTCGTCGCCAGCGATCCGTTGCTCGACGACGCCGAGGCGGTGATCGCGGCGCTCGCGGACGAGGGGCTCGCGGCCGACTGGCGGGCCCGCATCGAGGCGTGGCGCGAACCGGTCGAACAGCCGGAGGGCGACCACCCGGCGCTCGCCTCGGCGCTTCACGGCGGCGCGATGCACGTCCTCAGCCTCGACGAGGACCTGACCGGCGCACGGGGCGCCGTGGCGGTGCGCGCGCGGGTGGAGGCGAGCGTCCGCCGTCCCGGGGCGTTCGCTCGGCTGTTCGACCCCGAGAGCCTGTACGAGGTGGTCGTGGGCGGGGAGTATCCGGGTCCCGACTGCAACCCGCGCGAGTGACGGCGAGGGGACGGTGCAGTCGGGGTCCGGAGGGGAGCGACCGCGCCCCGCGCGAGTGACGGCGAGGGGACGGTGCAGTCGGGAGCCGGAGGGGGCGCGAGCGGCACGATGCGAGCGACGGGATCCGGCTCCCTCGCGTGCGGCCGGGGCGCCGACGCGGACCGCGACCCGGGGCGCCGTTCGTCCAGGTCGTCCCGATGCCAAACGCTTATCCGACTAGCTGACCGACCAGTCAGTACCTGATGTTCCGGAACGGTCTTCGAGTCGCGACGTCGAACGGGAGCGGACGATAGTGGGGCTCCGCGACACGGACCGGCGCGTCTTCGTGCTCGCCCTGGCGCGAATGACCGACGCGATCGGCAACTCCTTTCTGATCATCGTCCTCCCCCTGTACGTCGCGAGCGGGAACGTCTCCGGCGGCACGTTCGGCCTCAGCACGGCCCTCGTGACGGGGATCATCCTCTCGGCGTTCGGCTTCTTCATGAGCCTCGTCCAGCCCGTCGCCGGGAACCTCTCGGATCGGACGGGCCGGCGGACGGCGTTCGTCGTCGGGGGCCTCCTCGTCCTGGCGGTGGCGAACTTCGCGTACACGCTCGCCGGAAGCTACGCCTCGATGCTCCTCATCCGGATCGGGCAGGGCGTCGGGGTCGCCATCACGGTGCCGGCGACGCTCGCGCTCGTGAACGACCTCTCGACCGACGACACGCGCGGGGGGTCGATGGGCGTGTTCAGCACGTTCCGGATGCTCGGCTACGGGGTCGGCCCCGTGGTCGCGGGAAGCGTGATCCACGGCGGCCCCTACGCGCTCTCCGGGATCGACCTCACGGGGTTCGAGGCGGCGTTCTACATCGCGTCGCTGGGGGCGTTGCTCGGCGCGCTCCTCGTCTACGGGTTCGTGAACGATCCGGACGTCGACACCGCCGCGGAGCACACGGCCGACGCGGGCGGCGAGCACAGCGTCGCCGTCTTCGAGCGCGACGGGCCGGGCACGCTCGACTCGGTGTTCACGCTCGGGCTCGCGTCGCTGTTCATGGCCATCGGGATCGCCCTCATCGCGCCCATGGAGAGCATCGTCAACCACCACCTCCACCAGAGCGCGACGCTGTTCGGCGTCGAGTTCGCGGCGTTCACGTTCGGACAGGTCGTGACCCAGAGCCCGGTGGGCGCCTGGAGCGACGAGTACGGCCGCAAACCGTTCATCCTCCTCGGTCTGATCTGTCTGATCCCGTCGACGCTGGCCCAGGGGTTCGTCGGAACGCCGGCCGCCATGGTGACCGTGCGCTTCGTGCAGGGGATCGCCGGCGCGATGGTGTTCGCCCCGGCGTTCGCCCTCGCCGGCGACATCGCCCGGCAATCGAACGCCGGGACGACGCTGTCGGTCCTGACGATGGCGTTCGGTCTCGGGATCGCCATCGGCCCGCTCGCAGGCGGGTGGCTCGTCGGGTACGGATACGCGGTGCCGTTCGCGTTCGGTGCCGTCCTCGCCCTGCTCGGGGCGGTGCTCGTCTACGCGGAGGTCGAGGAGACCCACCCGGGAAAGGACCTCAGACGCGCGTTCCTCGACCGGGCCGAGCCGTCGGCGGACTGACCGCCGCGGTCCGCGTGGTCTCGGGCCGGACGCGAGTGGACCCCGGGGTCGCCGGGTCCGTCACCGGCCGGCGTACCACTCGGCGAACTTCGCGAGCGCGCGCCCCCGGTGCGAGACGGCGTTCTTCTCGCCCGTCGACATCTCGGCGAAGGTGGTGCCGTCGTGCTCGAAGATGGGGTCGTAGCCGAAGCCGCCGTCGCCCCGGGGCGCGACGATGCGACCGGGGACCGCCCCCTCGAACAGCCGCACGGGAAGCGCGTCCCCGTCCGCGTCCTCGACTGCCGCGTCGTCGGGGCCGGCGGCCGCGGCGGCCGTCCGGTCGTCGCGGTCGACGGGGTCGGGGCTGGCGTCGAAGGGGTCGCCGTCGCAGTAGGCGAGCACACACCGGAACGACGCCAGCCGGGGCGCGTCGAGTTCGCGCTCGCAGAGCCGCCGGACGCCGTCGACGCCGAGGGTCGTGTGGACGTACGAGGAGTAGGGGCCGGGGAAGCCGCCGAGTCCCTCGACGAACAGGCCGGCGTCGTCGACGAGCACCGGTCCGCCGACGTGGCGGTAGGCCGCGCGGGCGCCGTGGGCCGCGATCGGGCCGAGGTCGTCGGCCTGGATCTCGGGGTAATCGAAGTCGAGGCGGCCCACCTCGTCGAGATACGCCTCGGCCTCGCGCACCTTCCCGGGGTTGGTCGTCACGTACCTGAGCATACCGGGGGGGTGGACGGGCGCCGGGTTAGGCGCGTCGATCGCCAGGCAACGACGGCGCGGACGGGCCCTGGCGAGTCATAACAGCAACTTTATGGGGCGCTCGCGGCAAGAACGGGAGAGATTACTCCCTATGGAGGACACGCAACGGCAACCGGAGGTGAACATCGGGCTCGTCGGTCACGTGGACCACGGGAAGACGACGCTGGTTCAGGCGCTCTCCGGCTCCTGGACGGACCAACACTCCGAGGAGATGAAGCGGGGCATCTCCATCAGACTCGGGTACGCGGACGCCACCTTCCGCCGGTGTCCCGGGGTCGACCCGCCGGAGTGTTACACCGTCGAGGAGGAGTGTCCCGACGGGTCGGACAGCGAGCCCCTCCGGACGGTCTCGTTCGTCGACGCCCCCGGCCACGAGACGCTGATGGCGACGATGCTCTCGGGGGCGGCCATCATGGACGGCGCCGTCCTCGTGGTCTCGGCGACCGAGGACGTCCCCCAGGCCCAGACCGAAGAGCACCTGATGGCGCTCGACATCATCGGCATCGACGACATCGTGATCGCCCAGAACAAGATCGACCTGGTCGATCGGGACCGCGCGCGCGATCACTACCGCCAGATCGAGGCGTTCGTCGAGGGGACCGTCGCCGAGGGCGCCCCGGTCGTTCCGATCAGCGCCCAGCAGGGGGTCAACCTCGACCTGCTGATCGAGGCCATCGAGACGGAGATTCCCACCCCGGAGCGCGACGCGACGCTCCCGGCGCGGATGTCGGTGGCGCGGAGCTTCGACATCAACCGGCCGGGGACCACCTGGGACGCGCTCCAGGGCGGCGTCATCGGCGGCAGTCTCGTCCAGGGGGAGCTGGAGGTCGACGACGACCTCGAACTCCGGCCGGGCCGCGAGGTCGAGGAGGGGGGATCGTCCGAGTACCGCCCGATCACGACGGCGGTGCGATCCCTCCAGGCGGGCGGTCGGGCCGTCGAGCGGGCGCGCCCCGGCGGCCTGCTCGGCGTCGGCACGGGCCTCGATCCGTCGCTGACGAAAGGCGACGCGCTGGGGGGGCAGATCGCCGGCGAACCCGGCACGCTCCCGCCGGTCCACGAGGCCTTCGAGATGGAGGTCGAACTGCTCGACCGGGTGGTCGGCCAGGAGGACGACGAGGTCGAGGAGATCACGACGGGCGAACCGCTGATGCTGACGGTCGGGACCGCCACGACCGTCGGGTCGGTGACGAGCGCGCGCGACCGGGAGGCCGAGGTCGCGCTGAAACGGCCGGTCTGTGCCGAATCCGGCACCAAGATCGCGATCAACCGCCGCGTCGGCGCGCGGTGGCGGCTCATCGGCATCGGGACCCTCAGGTGAGGACGGTGACGGGGACGACGGTCGTACTGGACACCAACGCGCTCATGATGCCCGTCGAGTGCGACTGCCGGCTGTTCGAGGAGGTCGAGCGCGTCGTCGGGGACGCGCCCGACTACGTCGTCCCCGCGACCGTCGTCGCCGAACTCGACGACCTCGCCGCCGGCCGCGGGACGGAGGCGACCGCCGCCCGGGTCGGCCGGGATCTGGTCGATCGCTGTCGAGTCGTCGAGACGGACGAATCGTATGCCGACGACGCGGTCCTGGCGTGCGGCGAGCGGGCCGCATACGTCGTCACGAACGACCGCCCCCTGCGCGACCGGTTGCTCGACCGCGACGTTCGGGTAATCGGTTTAAGGGGCGAGACGAAACTTGCGGAGACACGAGCGTAACATGTACAAACGGGTACGACTCAAGGACACGGTCGAAGTGCCGCCGCGGCACCTCGCCGACGTGACGCCGGAGCGGGTCAGACGCCTGCTCCAGGACAAGCTCGAAGGACGGATGGACGAGGAGGTCGGAAGCGTCGTCTCCGTGATCGACGTGATCGACATCGGCGAGGGGACGGTCCTGCCGAACCGGCCCGGCGTCTACTACGAGGCCGAGTTCGAGGCCATCACCTTCGATCCACAGATGCAGGAGGTCGTCGACGGGACCGTCGTCGAGGTGGTCGAGTTCGGGGCATTCGTCGGGATCGGCCCCGTCGACGGGCTCCTCCACGTCTCGCAGATCTCCGAGGAGTATCTCGCATTCGACGGCGAGAACCAGCAACTCGCGTCCTCCGAGTCCGACCGCACTCTGGGCCAGGACGACGCCGTGCGCGTCCGGATCGTCACCAAGAGCATCGACGAGCGGAACCCGCGGGACTCGAAGATTGGGCTGACCGCGAAACAGCCGGGGCTCGGCAAACACGGCTGGATCCGGGAGGACCGGGAGCAACGACAGGCCACCACGGAGGGCGACTAGATGGCGGAGGACCGGCTGGCCTGCCGGGAGTGTCACCGCATCAACGACCCGGACCGGCAGACCTGCGAGTCCTGCGGGTCGTCGAGCCTGACCGAGGACTGGGCCGGCTACGTCATCATCATCCATCCCGAGGACTCCGAGATCGCCGCGGAGATGAACGTCACGGAGCCGGGCGGCTACGCGCTGAAGGTCAGGTAACGTGCTCCGGCTCCCGGACTCGCTTCGCGACGCGTTCAAAGAGCCCCTCGGCCCCGTCTACGCCGACGCCGGGGCGTTGCTCGCGGACGCCGGCGAGCCGGTGGTGAGCGTCGGCGACGTCGTCACCTATCACCTGCGGACCGCGGGCCACGAGCCGGCGGTCGCCGTCGTCGACGCGCGCACGGAGCGCCGGCCGGTCGACGAGGAGATCCGCCGCGTCGCCGTCGACGACGCCGACCGGACGGTGACCAACGAGTCCGGAACGCTCTCGCGGGACCTGCTCGTCGCGCTCCGCGCGGCCGTCGACGCCGCCGACCCCGTCGTCATCCGGGTCGAGGGCGAGGAGGACCTCGCGGCGCTCCCCGCCATCCTGGCCGTCCCCGACGGCGGGAGCGTCGTCTACGGCCAGCCGGGCGAGGGGATGGTGCTCGTGGTCGTCGACCGGGAGGCCCGCGACCGGGCGCGGGCCCTGCTCGGCCGGATGGCGGGGGACGCCGAGGCGGCCATCGCGCTGGTCTCCCGGACGGGCGCCTAGCGAATCGACCGCGGACCGCCGGGTCGCGCGCCGCCGCGCCCGTCCCGACCGCGCCAGCCCGTGCGAGCGGCGCTCTCCGACCATCGCAATCCTTTTCCCGCTCGTCGGCGGCTATTCACCAACTGACCCATGGAGATCGACATCCTCGACGAGGAGGAGAACCCGATGTTGCACCGGACGGACGTCCGGTTCGAGGTGACCCACGAGGACGTGACGCCGTCGCGTCTCTCCGTGCGGGACAGCCTCGCCGCCATGCTGAACAAGGACGCCGACGAGGTGGTCGTCCACGAACTGCACACCCGGTTCGGGATGCGCAAGACGATCGGCTACGCCAAGGTGTACCAGGATCCCGAGCACGCCCGCGACGTCGAACAGGACTACATGCTCGAACGGAACAAGATCAGCGTCGACGAGGACGAGGGCGAGGCCGAGGCGGGGACCGAGGCCGAGGAAGCGTAAGTGCGCGTCCTCGGGGTCGAGGGGACGGCGTGGGCCGCCAGCGCCGCCGTCTACGACGCCGAGACCGACGCCGTGTTGCTCGAAACCGACGCCTACCAGCCCGAGAGCGGCGGCATTCACCCGCGCGAGGCCGCCGAGCACATGAGCGAGGCGGTGCCCGGGGCGATCGAGGCGGTCCTCGACCGCGCGCGCGAGGCGTACGGACCGGATCCGATCGACGCCGTCGCCTTCTCGCGCGGTCCCGGCCTCGGCCCCTGCCTCCGGGTCGCCGGCACCGCCGCGCGGGCGCTCGCCGGCCGCCTCGACCTGCCGCTCGTCGGCGTCAACCACATGGTCGCCCACCTGGAGATCGGCCGCCACCGCTCCGGGTTCGACGCGCCGGTCTGTCTGAACGCCAGCGGCGCGAACGCCCACCTGCTCGGCTACCGCGACGGGCGCTACCGGATGCTCGGCGAGACGATGGACACCGGGGTCGGCAACGCCCTCGACAAGTTCGCCCGCCACGTCGGCTGGTCGCATCCCGGCGGCCCGAAGGTCGAGGCGGCCGCGAGCGAGGGCGCGTACGTCGACCTGCCCTACGTCGTCAAGGGGCTGGATTTCTCCTTTTCCGGGATCGTGAGCGCCGCCCAGGAGGCCTACGACGAGGGCGAACCCGTCGAGGACGTCTGCCGCGGCCTCCAGGAGTCGATCTTCGGCATGCTGACCGAGGTGTCCGAGCGGGCGCTCTCGCTCACGGGGGCCGACGAACTCGTCCTCGGCGGCGGCGTCGGCCGGAACGACCGCCTCCGGGAGATGCTCGCGGCCATGTGTGCGACACGGGGCGCGAGGTTCCACGCGCCCGAGGCGCGCTTTCTCGGTGACAACGCGGGGATGATCGCCGTACTCGGCGCGAAGATGTACGCCGCGGGCGACACGATCTCGATCGGGGAGTCGCGGGTCGACCCCGACTTCCGCCCGGACGAGGTGCCGGTGACGTGGCGCGCCGGCGAGTCGGTGAGTCGCACACCGGTCGAGGCCGAGGAGGTGCGGGGCGCCGAGGCGCTGGTCCGGATCGAGGGCGAGCGCGTCGTGAAGACCCGCCGGCCGAAGGAGTACCGCCATTCCGCCCTCGACGAGCGCCTGCGCCGCGAGCGGACGCGGCTGGAGGCTCGACTGACGAGCGAGGCACGCCGCGAGGGCGTCCCGACGCCGGTCGTGCGCGACGTCGACGTGCCCCGGGCGCGCCTGGTCTTCCAGCACGTCGGGGCCCGCGACCTCGCGGCGGCGCCCACCCCCGAGCGCGCCCGGGCGGTCGGCGGTCTCCTCGCCACCCTCCATCGTGCCGGCCTCGTCCACGGCGACCCGACGACGCGGAACGTCCGGATCGGGGACGGGAACGGGGAGAGCGGGGGGCGGACGGAGGCAAAGCGGACGGGGACGACGGGGACGGCGAGCGGACGGATCCACCTCATCGACTTCGGCCTGGGCTATCACTCGGGACGCGTCGAGGACCACGCGATGGACCTGCACGTCCTCCGCGGGAGCCTCGCGGGCACCGTCGACGACGCCGCGCCGTTGCTCGCCGCGGCGCGCGAGGGATACGCCGCCGCGGCGGACGACGCGACCGCCGTCCTCGACCGTCTCGACGAGATCGAGGGACGCGGTCGCTATCAGTGAGCGGGTCGGCCGCGACCCGCGACAATCGACGCCGACACCGTCCCCACCGGCCGAGAGAGAGCCAAAGGGATTTATCACACACCCCCGTATCCGGTGCCATGAGCGACGAGCCGTCCGGCAAGGTGTTCGGCGTCCCGTACAACTTCGAGCGGCCGAGCCTCGGTCGCATGCTGTCGGCCTACTGGCAGCCCGGCGAGGGCATGCTCGTCCGCAAGCCGTTCGGCATCGGCTACACCCTCAACCTGGCGAGCTGGCGGTCGTGGGTCGTCCTGCTGGTGGCCGGCGCGCTCGTCTGGCAGGAGCGCGAGGGGCGAAAGACGGCGGAATCCGACGTCGGCGAGGAGGAGGAGGGGGACGACGGGCCGGTCGAGGTCGTCGTCGACTGAGGGCGTGTCGGAGTTCGCCTTCGAACTCGCGCTGTGTGCGCGCCTGGAGGCGACGACGAACTGGCTCCCGGCCCGCCAGCTGGGCGGCGGGGTCGCCGCGCCCGGCCGCCGCGTGATCGACGTCTGTGCGGTCGTTCCCGGCCCCGGGTTCGACGACCGCGCCGCCATCGCCGCCGCGGCCCTCCCCCCGGCCGTCCTCGAAGGGACGGTCGGCGTCGGCGAGGCCGTCCGGCCCGCCGACGCGATCGACTGCCACCCCGAGCGCCGCCGCGAGGCCGTCGACCGGGCCGTGGATCTGGGCTTTCTCGAACGGGAGCGCCGCGACGGACAGACGGTGGTCCGACGGACGACCCGCTACCCCGGGGACTGGTTCGACCGGCTGATCGCCGTCGAGAACAAGCCCGACCTCGACCGACCGGGCGCGCTCTCCCGGCAACTCGGATACGACGTCTCGCTCGCGCTGTTCGACGAGGTGGTGCTCGCCACCGCCGACTACCCCACCGGCGCGCACCTGAACCGGATCCCCGACGCGGTCGGAGTCTGGCGGGTCGACCCCGGGACGGGCGCGCGGACGGTGGTCCGCGACCCCTCGCCCCTGCCCGTCGACGACCCCGGGATCGAACCGGTCGCCGAACGCGCCGACCGGACCGACGTGGCGGTCGTTCCGCCGGCCGAGAAGGCCCGCGTCCGCCGACGGGTCGCCGAACGGGCCTACGGGAAGGGGTGGCGGACCTACGACCTCCCGCCGTGTGCGCACGCGGAGCCGACCGCCGACGGCCGCCCGCGCTGTACACACTTCGACCGCGTGGTCGACCCCGCGACCGACTGCGGGCCGGACTGTCCCGGCTTCGAGCGGGCCAGCGCTCCCGCCCTCGACCGCGCGGCGCTCCGGGACGCGCGGACGCCGTGGGTGGCCGAGCCGAGGGGCGTCGGCCGGCGACAGGCGGGGCTGGATCGGTTCGGGTGAAGGACCGCCGCCGGGCGACTCGCGCCCGTCGGTCCGCCCGCGTCGTCAGATCTCGTAGCTCTCGCCGTCGACGGCCAGCGGCTCCTCGAACGCCTCGTCGGCGGGGTAGAAGTGGGCGGCGTGGACGAGTCGGGTCCGGCCGGGGTCGAGGTCGTCGGCCAGGGCGAGGGCGCCCTCGCGGGTCATGTGTTTGGTGCCGAACGTCCGGGCGACGCCGTCGTCGTCGTGGTGGGCGCCGCCGTGGGGGTGGCGACCGCAGAGCGCGGCGGGCACCAGCGCGTCGGCGAGCAGGAGGTCGGCGCCGGCCATCGCCTCGCGCGACCGCCGCGGAACGGCGTAGCTGGTGTCGCCCGTGACCGCGAGCGTCCCGCCGGTCGCGGGGTCCTCGACGACGAGGCCGTAACACAGGAGCGGCGGGTGGTCGACGGGCACCAGGCGGACGTCGAGGCCGGCGGCCCGGAACCGCTCGCCCGGCGTCTCGTCGTGGACCGCGATCCGGTCGAGGTAGTCGTACCTCCGGCGGACGGTCCCCGCGACGCTCTCGTCCGTCTCGGGGTCGCGTTCGTCGGCGGCGTGGACGGGCAGGCGGTCGACGAGTCGGTAGGTGTTGCCGAGGCCGTCGAGGTGGTCGAAGTGGACGTGCGTGATCACGAGGGCGTCCGGGAGGGCGACCTCGCGGGCGAGAAACTGGTGGCGGAAGTCGGGGCTCGCGTCGATCAGGAGGGACTCGCCGGTCCGTTCGCTCGCCACGTGGACCGAAAACCGCGTGCGCTCGACGCCCAGCTCCCGGGCGCGCCGGCAGGTCGCGCAGTCACAGCCGACCGTGGGCGTCCCGGTGGTGTCGCCGGTTCCGAGGAGCGTCACGCGCACGGCGGGTCAGTCGTCGCCGTGGTCGTGGTCGTGGTCGTGGTCGCCCCCGGCCTGTCCCCCGTCGCCGGCGACCAGCGCGTCCGAACTCCCGTCGATCATGTCGAGGTTCTTGAGGTTGTCCCGCTCCTCGAAGTCCTCGACGGCGGCGAGCACGTCCGCCTGGGTGAGGCTGGTCCGGTCCTCGGTGAGCGCCTCGAGCACCGCCTCGCGGAGCACCATCCGGAGGTCGCTCCCGGTCAGCCCCGTGGTGCGATCGGCCACCGCCTCGGGGTCGAAGTCGGCGATCTCCATCCGCCGGGTGATGATCCGGAGGATGTCGGCGCGCATCTCCCGGTCGGGTTTGGGGAAGTTGACGATCTCGTCGAACCGGCGCCAGGCCGCCGCGTCGAGCTGGTCGGGGTGGTTGGTCGCGCCGATGAGCAACACCTCGTCGCGGATCAGCGAGATGTCGTCGATGCTCTTCAGCAGGGTGTTGACCGCGCGCTTCAGGGCGGCGTGTTCGTCCGAGCGGCGGGTCTTGGCGACCGAGTCGAACTCGTCGATGAAGAGGATGCAGGGCGACAGCCGCTTTGCCACCTGGAAGGTCTTCTCGACGTTTTTCGCCGTTTCGCCGAGATACTGGGAGGTGATCATCGACAGCTTCACCTCGACGAACGGGAGCCCGAGTTCGTGGGCGAGCGCCCGCGAGATCGTCGTCTTGCCGGTGCCGGGCGGACCGACGAACAGGAGCTTGCCGATCTCGCGCAACCCGATCTCCGCGAGATACTCCCGGTGTTCGATGGCCGTCACCAGCTTCCGGATCTCCTGTTCCTGGTCGTCGGTCAACACGAGGTCGTCGAGGGTCATCTCGATCTCCTCGGGCGCGCGCACCTGCACCAGATCGAGCATCTCGGCGTCCTCCTCCTCGTCGAAATACTCGTCGAGGAGGGCGTCGATCCAGACGCGGTCGGCCTGGATCGGCCGGGTGCGGTCGCGGGCCCCCTCGCGCGTCGCGTCGATCGGCGGGTCGTCCATCGCCTCGACGGCCGCGGCGAGCGTCGGATTGGTGAGGATCCGCTCGCGGTCGATGCGGTCGAGCAGCCACGAGAGCGCCATGTCGGGCTGGGTCAGCGAGATGCGGCCGGAGAACTCCTCGTGTTCGGTGAACAGCAGGTCCGACACCGCGGCCCACGGCCGGTCGACGCCCGTCGCCCGGCGGGCGGCGTCGCCGGTGGCGACGAGCGGTCGCTCGACGGTCATCGACGGGGCGTCCCCGTCTCCGTCCGTCGATCCGTCGGCGCCGGAGTCGGCCAGAAACACCTGTCGATAGCGCGGGGGGAGGTCGTTCTCGTCGAGCCCCCGGTCGTCCGTGTAGAGGTCGGCCGTCAGCAGGAACTCCACGACGTCGGTCGCCGGGTCAGTCATCCCCCACGGCTTGCCATTACAGGCGCTTAATACCGTCGGAGCGCGACGAGCGTGCGCGCCGTCGCCGCCCCGCAGATCAGAACAGCGATCGGACGGCCCCGAGGAGCGACGGGGACGACGCCTCGAACCGCCGGAGCTGTGCCGCGTCGGTGAACGCGTGGGTCCCGACGAGCAGGCTCGTCGTCATGCTCGTCAGGCCGCCGGCCGCGAAGATCATCCCCATGATGACGAACTGGTACTCGGCGGCGTAGATGGGGTTCGCGCCGCCGAGGATCATCCCCGACATCATGCCGGGGATGTAGACCAGCCCGAGGGTCTTCATCGCGTCGACGACCGGGATGAGCGCGGCCCGGACCGAGCCGGTCACGTGCTCGGCGACGGCGGCCCGGGGCGGGACGCCGAGAGCCAGAAGCGCCTCGATCTCCCCCCGATGGGCCTCCACCTCGCCCCTGAACCGGTCGAGCGCGAGCGAGTTGGTCTTCATGGCGTTGGCGATGATCATCCCGCCGACCGGGACGAGGTTGCGGACGGTCGGGCGGATCGCCCCCGCGGCGAGCATGGTGACGACGACGACCCCGGCGCCGACGCCGAGCGAGGCGAGCGAGATCCGGAACGCCGCCGGGACGCCGTCGCCGCGCTTGCGCGACTCCCAGGCGGCGTACCCCACCATCCCGGCGAGCACCAGCGTCGAGTAGGCCAGCGGGATCGAGAACAGCAGGCCGATGAGCGCCCCCATCGCGATGACCTGGACGAACCCCCGGGCGAACGCCGCGCCGAGTTCCCGCTCGATGCCGATCTCGCGGGCGTAGGAGATCCCGAGGACGACGGCGGCGAGCGCCGTCGCGGCCGCCACCTGGGCCAGCCCCTCGATCACCGCCGGATCGCGGAGCTGTGGGGGCGCTCCGACCGCGGCCCGGGCGGCCGCCCCGAGGCCGAGGTCGAGAGCCGGACCGACCGCGCTCACGCGATCACCTCCTCCGGGGAACCGACGGCCTGCACGGTCCCGTCGGCGAAACGGACCACGCGGTCGGCCAGCCGCGCGGCCTGGCGCTCGTCGTGGGTCACGAGGACGGCGGTCCGGTCGTCCCCCGCGAGCAGGTCGGCCAGGAGCGCCTCCACCCGGGCCTCCGCCTCGCTGTCGAGGCTGGCGGTCGGTTCGTCGAGCAGGAGCACCTCGGGGTCGACCATCACGGTCCGGGCGATGGCGACGCGCTGGGCCTCGCCGCCCGAGAGGTCCGCGACCGGACGGTCGGCGTAGTCGGCGAGGTCGACCCGGGCGAGCAGCTCCGCGATCCGGTCCCCGTCGACCGGCTCCCCCCGGAGCCGGGGGCCGATCCCCACGTTCTCGGCCACGGTGCCGTCGCGGAGCGCGGGATCCTGGGGCACCATTCCGACCCGGGCCCGGAGCTCCGTCGGCGGGATCGTCCGGTAGTCGATCCCGTCGAGGTAGACGGTGCCCTCGGTCGGTTCGTCGAGCCGGTCGAACAGCCGCAGGAGCGTCGACTTCCCCGCCCCCGAGGGGCCGACGACGGCGAGCGTCTCGCCGGTCCGCACCGTCAGGTCGACGCCGCGAACGATCCACGTGTCGTCGACCCGGAATCCGAGCCGCTCGGCGCGGAGTTTGGCGCTCATCGCTCGTGCGAACGCCGGTACGACCGAATCGTCCCTGAGCGTTTCGGTGCCGGGAGGACCCCGGGGCGCGGGCGGGACGGGCGGCGCCGTGACCGCGCTCCGCGACGGCGGGCGGAACGGCGCCCGACCCGGGCGACCCACCGGTCGGCGGGCGGCCTACTGGTCGGGATGACAGTACGCCATCGCCGAGCGGACGGCGTCGTCGTCCCCGACGAGGGTGATGCGGTCGCCGCGCCGGAGGACGAAGTCGTCGGGTGGAACCCGGACGTCGCCGTCGCGGGCGACGAGTGCCACCAGCACCCCGTCGGGGAGGGACGCGGCGAGGTCGGCGAGCGACCGGTCGACCGCGTCGGGGGTGGTGAGTTCGACCTCCTGGACGTCGCCGTCGTCCCCGATGCCGCTCATCCAGGTCGCCAGCGCCGGCCGCTCGATGTAGTTGTCGATCGCCTGGGCGATGGCGAGCACCGAGGAGATGGTGCGGACGCCGAGTTCCTCGAACGCGTCGACGTTGGCCGGGTTGTTGACGCGGGCGAGCACCGTCTCGGGCTCGAACTTCGACTCCGCGAGCTGGGCGACGAGCAGGTTCACGTCGTCGTCGCCCGTGGCGGCGACGACGACGCGGGCGTTCTCGGCCCCGGCCGCCCGGAGGGTCTCCGTGTCGGTGCCGTCGCCGTGGTGGACGGTGTGGCCCTCGTTTCTGGCGGTGGCGACCTGTTCGACGTCCGTCTCGACGACGACGACGTTCTCTCCGCGGTCTTCGAGGCGCTCGGCGAGCGCGCGGCCCACCTTGCCGCCTCCGATGACGAGTACGCGCATGGGTATCACATCGAGTCGTTTCGCGACCGCTCTGGCGAGGCCGCCCTCGAAGAGGACGGTCAGGAAGATGACGAGAAAGACGGTCCCGACGAGCACGTTCGCGGCGTCGGCCATCCCGACGTCACGGAGTTCGATGGCGAACAGCGTCGCGACCGAGGCGGGGATGATCCCCCGCGGGCCGACGACGCTCATGAACAGTCGCTCCGGGAGGGTGAAGCGACCCCCGACGGTCGAGGCGAAGACGAGGGCGGGCCGGATCAGGAGCGCCACGGCGAGGACGACGGCCAGGCCGCCGATGCCCAGGGCGAGGAGTGCGTTCGGGTCCAGCAGCGCCGCGAGCGCGATGAAGACGAAGGAGAGGACGATCAGCGTCACGTCGCCCTTGAACGCGGAGATCTCCCCCTCGTAGGGGACGTCGGCGTTGCCGAGCAGGAGGCCAGCGGTGGCGACGGCCGCGATCCCCGACTCGCGGGCGACGGCCTCGGCGGCGCCGAACGCCACCAGCGCCCCGGCGAGCACGAGCAGGCGGGCGTTCTGGGGCGCGTTGCCCGGCGAGAGGTCGACGTACCGGAGCAGGTAGTAGAGGACGGCCGCGACCAGCGCGCCGACCAGCAGCCCCGTGCCCAGCCGCCGGGTGAACAGCGCCAGCAGTTGCCCCAGGTCGCTGACGTTCTGGACGATGGCCTCGAAGATCACGATCGCCAGGATGGCCGCGGTCACGTCGTTGACGATCCCCTCGGTCACGAGGGCGGTCTCGACGCGGTCGCGCACCGGCACCACCTCCAGGATCGGGGTGATGACGGTCGGGCCCGTGGCAACCAGGAGCGCCCCGACGAGGAAGGCGACCGGCCAGCCGGGGGCGAGGAAGACCTGGACGGCGACGGCGGTGCCGACCAGCGCGACGACCGCGCCCACGGTGACCAGGCGGAGCGTGGCGGCGGGAGCCTCCCGGAGCTGATCGACCCGGAGGTGGAAGGCCCCCTCGAAGATGATGATGGCGACCGAGAGGCCGACGATGGGGCCGAGCGCGTCGCCGAACGACGCGGGCCCGACGAGGTCCGCGCCCGACGGGCCGAGCAGCACGCCCGCGAGCAGGAGAAAGACGATGCTCGGGACCCGGAACCGGTCGGCGAGCACCTGCGCCGCGACGCCGACGCCGATGACGCCCGCCACCAGGGTGACGAGGCTCCCGCCGGCTGCCACTAGCGGCCCTCCATCGGTCGGTGTCATGGCAGGGAGACCGGATAAAGCCGGTGTTCGTCGGCCCCCGCCCGCCGTCAGTCGAGCGACGCGAGGACGCCGCGGGCGTTCAGCCGCGCCTCGGCCGCCGCCTTGCGCTCGCCCCAGGCCGCGACCGCGTCGGGGTCGGGGTCGGCCGCCAGGCGCTCGACGGTCGCGTCGTCGTCGCCCGTCTCCTCCCGGACCGCCCGGACGCGATCCACCCAGTCGGCCAGGACGCGCTCGTACTCGTCCAGCAGGGACGGGTCGTACGCGACCGGGCCGAAGTGGGTGAACGCCAGGGTCGCGGGATCCTGGGTCCGCATGGTCGCCACGTCGTCGAGACACCGATCCAGGTCGAACTGCGGCGGGGGGGTGGTCGGGAAGAGTCGGTCGGGGCCGGACGCGTAGATGCCGGCCGCGTCGGCGGTGAAGAGCACGTCGTCGCGGTCGTCGTGGAACGTGATCTGGTGGGGGGCGTGGCCGGGGGCCGCGGTGACGCGCAGGCGCCGGTCCCCCAGGTCGACGACGTCGCCGTCGACGAGCGGTTCGATCCGGTCCCCGGGGACGGGTTCGGGCTCGACGTAATACCGCCACTGGTCGCCGACGGCGGCCTTCGTGCCGGCGATCAGGCGCTCGGGGTCGATCAGGTGGGGGACGCCGCGCTCGTGGGTCCGGACGGTCGCGTTCGGGCACGCGGCGGCGAGAAAGCCCGCGCCGCCGGCGTGGTCGAGGTGGACGTGGGTGGGGAGGACGTGTTTCACCTCCCCCCGGTCGATCCCCACCTCGTCGAGCGCGGCGAGGATCCGGTCGCGGTGGGTGCCGATGCCCGTCTCGACGACCGCCGGGTCGGCGGCGTCGACGATGTAGACCGCGCCGTATCCCGCCACGTCGTACATCCCCGTGTCGAGGCAGTAGACGCCGGTGCTGTCCGGAACGGGTCGAACGTCGCCGGGGGCCATACCCCTCTCCCGGACGCGGGGACGGAAAAGGCGTTCGTCGCGCGGGCGCGGGGCCAATGTGGATCCCGATACGTTCTTCCGCCGGCCGGGAGAACCCGGCGCCATGATAGACCGACGGCTCCTGCGCGAGCGGCCGGAGGTCGTCCGCGACGCCCTCGAAAAGAAAGGCGTCGCGGACGTCGACCTGGACCGCGTGCTCGCGGTCGACGAGGAGTGGCGGGAGGCAAAGAGCCGGGGCGACGACCTCCGCCACGAGCGAAACGAGATCAGCGAGCGCATCGGACGACTGAAGGCCGACGGCAGGGACGCGGAGGCCGCGGAGGCCATCGAGCGATCCCAGGACCTGAAGGCCGAACTGGAGGACGTCGAGGCGCGCGCCGAGGAACTGGCGGCGGAACTCGACCGGGCGATGCTGGAGATTCCCCAGATCCCCCACGCGTCGGTGCCCGTCGGCGACGGCGAGGCCGACAACGTCGAGGTCAGGCGGGAACTGTTCGACGACCGGCGGACGCTTCCCGACGAGGTGATCCCCCACTACGACCTCGGCGAGGCCCTCGACGTCCTCGACTTCGACCGGGGCGCGAAGGTGGCCGGCGGAGGGTTTTATTTCACCAAGGGCGACGGCGCGCGACTGGAGCACGCCCTGATCCAGTTCATGCTCGCCGTCCACCGCGAGCAGGGGTACACCGACCTCTTTCCCCCGATTCCGGTCAACTCGCGGTCGATGCGCGGCACGGGCCAGTTCCCGAAGTTCGTCGAGGACGCCTACCGGATCGGGGGGGCGAACGACGACCCCTACGACGACGACGACCTCTGGCTCTGTCCGACCGCGGAGGTGCCGGTGACGAACATCTACCGCGACGAGATCCTGCTCGACGACGACCTGCCGGTCAAACACCAGGCCTACACGCCGAACTTCCGGCGGGAGGCGGGCGAACACGGAACCGAGACCCGCGGGATCGTCCGCGTCCACCAGTTCAACAAGGTCGAACTCGTCAACTTCGTCCGGCCCGAGGAGTCCTACGATCGGCTGGAGGGACTGCTCGACGAGGCCGAGGAGGTGCTCCGGCGCCTCGGTCTCCCCTACCGGATCCTGGAGATGTGCACCGGCGACCTCGGGTTCACGCAGACGAAGAAGTACGACATCGAGGTGTGGGCGCCCGCCGACGACATGCCCGACGGGCCCCCCGAGGGCGGGCGGTGGCTCGAGGTCTCCAGCGTCTCGAACTTCGAGGCCTACCAGGCGCGGCGCGCCGGCCTGCGCTACCGGCCCGAGCGCCACGGGAGCGCGGAGTATCTCCACACCCTCAACGGCTCCGGGCTGGCGGTCCCCCGGGTGATGGTGGCGATCATGGAGTACTACCAGAACCCGGACGGCACCGTGACGGTCCCGGAGGCGCTCCGGCCGTACATGGGGGGCACCGAGCGGATCGAGGGCCACGAGCCGGTGGGCGAGAGCGCCCTCGGCGCCGGCGAACGGGAGTGAGGCCGGCCCGGCGGGCGTGGCGAGGACGCCGCTCCGGCCGCGCTACGCGGTGTAGGTGCGCACCGACTGCAGGCGGCCGTCGACGACCGCGAACGCGTCGGCGAAGCCGAACAGTTCCGACCCGTCGTCGGCCAGGAGTCGGCCGCGGGCGACGACCTCGGCGTCGGCGTCGGTCGCGTCGCCCTCGACCCGGCGGTAGAGCGCGTCGACGGCGTGGTCGGTGTCGGTCCGCGGGCGTTTCTCGCGCATGAACCCGACGAACGCCTCGCGGCCCGCCAGCGTCCGGTCCGGGCGGCGCTGGACGAACTCCATGGCGAGCAGGTCGGCCAGTCGGTCGTACTCGCCGGCGTCGATGGTCTCGTAGTACGCCCGGACGAGGTCGAGCGGATCGGCGTCCATGGCGTCGGATCGACGGCCGGAGGGATGTGCCTTCGGGCAGGTCCCGGGGGGCTTTTGGTCGCCGCCCGCCTGCGTCCGGCGTGGACAGCGACGCCGAGCGGGACGCCGACGACCGGGGCCCGGACGCCGCCCCCGCCGACCACGAGGCCACCGCCGGTCGGGGCGGCGGGTCCTGGTTCGACCTCCACGTGCGCTACGAGGGGGACGACGACCCCGAGAAGTGTACGGCGCGAAAGCTCGCGCGCCACGGAAAGGTCGACCTCCACCGCTCGGACCGCGAGACGCCGTACGGCGTCGTCTTGAACCCCCACGCCGAGCGGGCGCTGTCGCCGGCCGACGCCGGGACCGGACGGATCGTGGCGCTCGACTGCTCGTGGAAGTCGGCCGGGGAGGCGCGCTTCTCGCTTCCGGGCGACCACCGGGCGCTCCCCTTCCTGGTGGCGGCCAACCCGATCAACTACGGACGCCCCTTCCGCCTGACGACCGTCGAGGCGCTCGCGGCGGCCTGTCACGTGCTCGGCGCGCCCGACCAGGCCCGGGACCTCCTCTCGACGTTCACCTGGGGGGAGACGTTCGCCGACCTGAACGCCGAACCGCTCGACCGGTACGCCGCCTGTTCCGACTCGACGGCGGTCGTCGAGGTGCAGTCGGAGTATCTCGACCGCTGACCCGCGACCGGCGCGGCGCAACCGACAAGCCCCGCCCCCCACAACGGGGCCCATGGCCCGCGAGTCGACGCTCGACGAGTTCGGCGACGGCGGGGCCGACGGGGACCAGGCCGACCCGCGGAGTCCGGACGCGGCCGACCGGAACGGACCGGACGCGGACGACGGGTGCGACGACGGAGGGGCGGCGACGGGCGGAGCGGCCGACGGGGCCGGACCGGCCGACGAGGATCGGGCGGCCGGCACGGCGACCGACGCCGCCCCGGCCACGGTCACCTACGAGTGGCGTTCCGGCGTCGTCTGCGAGGCCTGCGGCGCGACCGTCGAGCGCCGGTGGCGCGCCGGCGACGACCGCGTCTGTGCGGACTGCAAGGAGTGGTGACCGGGCCCCGGGCCGGGGCCGTCGCTCCGTGACTCCGACCGCCGTCGGCGCCCGCGAGTCAGGACTCCTCGCCTCCGGACGGGGCGTCGCCGGCGTCGAGTTCCGGGTCGAAGATGGCCTCGATGGGACAGTCGAAGTAGGCCGCGAGTTCGAACGCGAGGT
>JBDGUC010000027.1:0-30948 GCA_042216285.1 Haloferacaceae archaeon | reverse complement strand
AGGGTGACAGTCCGGTGAGCGGACACCCTCCCGCGGTCGAACCGACGGCGAGGTCCCGTTCGCGGGTGGAATCGACCGACGGGAAGGCCACGACGGTCGATCCGTCGCCCGTCGCGACGGCGGGAGCAAAACAACGTCCGTTTATTGTGGTCGCCACGTATGACGACGTAGACGACACAACATGGCCGAGATGAGCATCGTCGGGTGCGGGAATCTGGGAAGCGCACTCATCGAGGGGCTCGCGAAGAGCGGGAACCACAGCATACGCGCACACGACGTGGATCCCGAGGCACTCGAGAGGGTCGCGCCGTACTGTCACGCGACGACGACCGACCTCGACGACGCCACCGCCGCCGACGTGGTCGTCGTCGCCGTGAAGCCGGACGCGATGGGCGACGTGCTGTCCGCCCTCGACCTCTCGCCGGACCAGACGCTGGTCACCGTCGCCGCCGGCGTCCCGGTGGAGTTCGTGGAGGCCCGGACCGACGCCACCGTCGTCCGCATCATGCCGAACCTCGCCGCCAGGACCGGCGACATGGCCACCGCCGCGACGTGGGAGGAGGCCGACGCGGACGTGCGGGAGGTCCTCGACGACCTCGGCGAGTACGTCGAGATCGACGAGGAACTGATGGACGTGGCGACCGCGCTCAACGGGAGCGGCCCGGCGTTCGTGTTCTACTTCCTCCAGGCGATGAAGGAGGCGGCCGTCGACGAGGGGCTGGCGCCGGACGACGCCGAGGTGCTCGCGGCACAGACCGTCAAGGGGGCCGCCGAGACGGTGCTCCGGTCGGACCGGAGCGTGGACGAGTTGATCGACGCGGTCTGTTCGCCCAACGGGACGACGATCGAGGGCATGGAAGTCCTCTGGGCCAGCGACGTCGAAACGGTGACCGGCGAGGCGCTGTCGGCGGCCGCCGAGCGCTCCAGGGAACTGGCCCGGCAGTTCGACGATGAGTGACGCCGTCGCGGCCGACGCCGTCGAACGGGCCCGGCAACGGGCCGCGGCCGCAGAGCGCGTCGTCGTCAAGGCCGGAACGAACTCGCTGACGGACGAGGAGTCGAACCTCGACGACGACAAACTCGACAAACTCGTCGACGACGTCGTCTCGCTGCTCGACCGCGATAGGGAGGTCCTCCTCGTCTCGTCCGGCGCGATCGGTGCCGGCAAGGGCCGGAACGGCCAGGTCGGCGAAACCGTCGAGGAGTCCCAGGCGCTGTCGACCATCGGCCAGAGCCACCTGATGCGGCGCTACACCGAGAGTTTCGAGCGCTACGACCGGCACGTCGCCCAGATCCTCCTGACCCAGCACGACCTCAACAATCCCGAGCGGTTCACGAACTTCGGGAACACCGTCGAGACGCTCCTGGAGTGGGACGTCGTCCCCATCATCAACGAGAACGACGCCGTCGCGACCGAGGAGATCCGGATCGGCGACAACGACATGCTCTCGGCGTCGGTCGCCGTCGGCGTCGACGCCGACCTGCTGGTCACGCTCACCGACGTCGGCGGCATCTACACGGCCAATCCGAAGGACGATCCCGGGGCCGAACGCATCGAGGCGGTCGGCCGCAACTACGCCGAGGTGGAGGCCATCGTCGAGGAGAGCGCGACCGGCGAGTTCGGCGGCGTCCGCACGAAAGTGCGGGGCGCCCGGAACGTCAGCGAACACGGCACGCCGGTCGTCATCGCGGGATCGGCGACGGAGGACGTCCTGGAACGGATCGCCACCGGCAAACCGACCGGAACGATATTCCTGCCCGTGAACGGACACAACGATGACTGAGAACACGACCGACGAGATGGTAGCGGAGGCACAGACGGCGGCGCTCGAACTGGCGAAACTCCCCGACGACGCGCGACGTGGGGCCCTGCACGACGTCGCCGACGCGATCGAGGACGACCACGAGGCCATCCTGGCGGCCAACGAGGACGACGTGCGGGAGGCCGAGGAACTGCTCGCACAGGGGGAGTACAGCCGCGCCCTCGTCGACCGGCTCGAACTCTCGCCGTCGAAACTCGACGACGTCACCGAGATGGTCCGGAGCGTCGCCGAACAGGAGGATCCGCTCGGCCGGACGCTCGCGGCGAGACGACTCGACGACGGCCTCGAGCTGTACAAGGTGGCCGTCCCGATCGGCGTCATCGGGACGGTCTTCGAGTCCAGACCCGACGCGCTGGTCCAGATCGCCGCGCTCTGTCTCAGGTCCGGCAACGCGGTCCTCCTGAAAGGGGGGAGCGAGGCGAGCCACTCGAACAGGGTGCTCTTCGAGACCATCCGGGACGCGACGCCGGACGTGCCCGACGGGTGGGCCCACCTCGTCGAGGCGCGCGAGGACGTGACGGCGCTGCTGGAGCGAGACGACGCGGTGGACCTCCTCATGCCCCGGGGGAGTTCGGACTTCGTCGGGTACGTCCAGGACAACACGAGCATCCCCGTGCTCGGCCACACCGAGGGGGTGTGTCACGTCTTCGTCGACGACGAGGCGGACCTCTCGATGGCGACCGAAATCGCCTACGACGCGAAGGTCCAGTACCCCGCGGTCTGTAACGCCGTGGAGACGCTGCTGGTCCACGAGGACGTGGCCGCGGCGTTCCTGCCGGCGATGGTCGATCGCTACCGCGAGGCCGGCGTCGAACTGCGCGGCGACGAGGCGACCCGGGACGTCGTCGACGTGGACGCCGCGACGGAGGCTGACTGGTCGACCGAGTACGGCGACCTCGTCCTCTCCATCGGGGTCGTCGACTCGCTGGAATCGGCGATCGACCACGTCAACGCCTACGGGTCGAAACACACCGACTCGATCGTGACCGAGTCCCCGGAGCGGGCGAGCACGTTCATGCGGAGCATCGACTCGGCGAGCGTGTTCCACAACGCCTCCACCCGGTTCAGCGACGGCTACCGCTACGGACTGGGCGCCGAGGTCGGCATCAGCACGGGGAAGATCCACGCCAGGGGACCGGTCGGCCTCGACGGGCTCACGACCTACAAGTACCACCTGGAGGGCGACGGACAGGTCGTCGGCACGTACGCCGGGGCGGACGCGAAACCGTTCCGCCACGAGGAGTTCGACGGCGACTGGCGGCCCGGGCACCGCGCGGACGAGTAGCGCCACGCGGGGCCAGGCGGGGTCGACGGGCGACGAGGAACCGCCCGCGTCGCCCCGACGTCGGCCCGTACGACCGCGCGCTCGTCGCGCTCACCCGAGCGCGTCGGCGAACCAGTCGGCGGCCACGTCCGCGACCGCTTCGAGTTCGCCCTCGCCCTCGAAGAGGTGTGCAGCCCCCTCGACGACGTGCAGGTCCTTCCTGCAGGCCAGTCGGTCGTAGGCCTCGCGGTTGCGTTCGAGCACCTGCGCGTCGGCACCGCCGACGACGAACAGCGTCGGCGCCCGGACGTCGGCGAGCACCTCCTCGGCCAGGTCGACGCGGCCGCCACGCGAGACCACCGCGCCGACGTCGTCGCCCAGCCGCGCCGCCGCGCGAAGCGCGGCCGCGGCGCCCGTGCTGGACCCGAAGTAGCCCACGCGCAGGTCCCGCGTGTCGTCGCGGGCCCACAGCCACTCGGTGACGGCGACGAGGCGGTCCGTCAGGAGCGAGACGTCGAACCGGTTCTCGCGGCGCTCGTCTTCCGCCTCGGTCAGCAGGTCGAACAGGAGCGTGCCCAGGCCCCGTTCGCGGATGACTGCCGCGACGAACGCGTTGCGCGGGCTCTTGCGACTCGATCCGCTCCCGTGGGCGAACACTACCAGTCCCGTCGCGTCCGCGGGAACGGCGAGCGATCCTTCGAGTTCGACGCCGTCGACCGGAACGCGCACGTGGGTCTCGGTGGTCCGGCTCATGTCGGGGACGACGCGCCCGATGGACTTCATCGAGGGGGACGGATCCTGTCGCGTGGGACCGTCCGAGACGGGCACCCGTGCGGGCGCTCGTCGACGGGGCAGTGCTCGCGGCGGCGAGAGCGGCCGACCGTGGCGGCCGGTCGCCCGCGGTCGTGGCCACCGCTCCGCCGACCACGGCTCCTGCGATCCCCGGAGCGCGTGCCCCTCGTCAGTCGATCGATCCCTCGTCCGGGTCGGCCTTGACGAGGTGGACCGGAACAGGACACCGGCGCACCACGCGCTCGCTCACGCTCCCGAGCAACCGCCGGTACTCCTCGGACTGCCGTTCGGTGCCCATCACGACGAGATCGGCTCCGACCTGTCGGGCGACGTCGAGGATGCCCTCGGACGGAGTCGCGCGTTCGACGTGCACTTCGACCGGGATCGACGCCGCCTCGACGCGGTCGTGGGCGACGTGGAGCGCCTCCTCGCCGGCCTCTTCGAGCGCCGCCTCGACGTGTTCGATGGCGTCGACGCCGCCGTACTGTCCGAAGATCCCCTCGTCAACGACGTACACCAGGTGGATCGTCGCGTCGTACGTCTTCGCCAGGTCGATCCCGTGTCGGAGCGCCTCGTTCGATCCGGCGCTGCCGTCGGTCGGGACGAGCATCGCGTCGTACATGCGGTCGTCTCCGCGCCGTTCCCGGAACGACCGCCACCGTCGTTCCCACGGAACGACGATACCGCCCCCGGGCGACGGACGGCGTCGACGGTGGTCCCTCCACTCCGGATCGATCCCCGCCGCCGAGCCACGAGACTTTCGGGCAGGGGGCCCGACGACTCCTCGATGACCGACTGGGACGAGCGGTTTCGCACGGGCCAGTACCCGACCGACCCGGAGCCGGCGGCCCTCCTCGAACGGTACGTCGACGCCCTGGAGCCGGGGCGGGCGCTCGACGTCGCCGCGGGGACCGGCCGGAACGCCGTCTTCCTCGCCGAGCGGGGATACGACGTCGACGCGATCGACCGGTCCCGCGAGGGGTTGCGGATCACGCGGCGGCGCGCCCGCGACCGGGGGGTGGCCGACCGGCTCGACTGCGTCCAGGCCGACGTGCCCTCGTACGCCTTTCCCGTCGAGCGCTACGACCTGGTCACGATCAGCTTCTACCGCGCCGTCGATCGGCTCCCCGACGTCATGGACGCGCTGGCTCCCGGCGGGATCCTCTTCTACGAACACCACCTGCGATCGCCCGGCCCGTACGAGGTGGGACCGCGCACCGACCGCCACCGGTTCGGGGCGAACGAACTCCTCCACGCCTCCCTGGACCTGACCGTCCTGGCCTTCGAGGCGACGACGGAGACGGGGACGGACGGACGCACCGCGACGCGGACGCGGATCGTCGCCCGGAACTCGGCGGGCCGGGCCCAGACCTACCCGCCGGTCGGGATCGACGACCGGGGGACGTGAGACCGTCGGACGCGACCGTCGCCGTCAGTCCATCAGCTGCGCGTCCAGTTCGATGTCGGGATCGGACAGCGCCTTCGAGATGGGACAGCCGTCTCTGGCCTCCGCGGCGTGTTCGTGGAACGCCTCCTCGTCGGCGTCCGGAACGCGCCCCTCGACGGTCAGCTCGATGGCCGTGACCTCCAGGGCGTCGGCGTCGAGGTGGACGGCCGCCTCCGCGTGGACGCGCTCGGGGGTGTACCCGGCCTCGTCGAGCATGTTCGACAGCGCCATCGCGTAACAGCCGGCCTCGGCGGCACCGATGAGTTCCTCGGGGTTGGTCCCCTCGCCGTCCTGAAAGCGCGACGCGAAGGAGTACGGTCCCTCGTAGGAACCGCTCCCGAGCGCGACCGTCCCGCTTCCGTCGACGAGTGCTCCTTCCCAGGTCGCCTCCGAAGTTCTGGTTGGCATGGCGTCTCCGACGTGTGGCGGCGGCGCCTTTGTTCTTGCTGTCGTCGCCGACCGCGGGCGCGGACGAGTCCCTCACGAGAGCGAGAGCGAGAACCCCCAGGTCGCGTGCCGTCCCTCCTCCCCGCCGGTCGTCGTCTCGCCCGCGGTCACGCGGTAGGTCGCCGCGAAGCGGAACGTCCCGGTCGGCAGACAGTCGGTCCCGCCGGCGGCCCCGTAGACCCCCTGGACCCGGGAGACGGCCTCGCCCGGCGCCAGCGTGACCGTTCGGTACTCCTGGGTGACGGCGATCGGCTCCCGGAGCCGCCAGCACCCCGCCTCGACGGGATACGCCCCGTCGGTCGGCAACAGCGTCAGGGCGCCAGCCCCGTCGGTGACGTACGCGAACACGATCTCGCGGCCCTCGCCCGCGGTGACGGTCCCGTCGCTCCGGTTGGTCACCGTCACGCGCACCTGCGGGGGGTGGGCGTCCGTCGCGGTCGGGTCGACGACCGCGACCGACGGACGCACCGGGAGCGCGGGCGGGTCGTCGACGGCCGCCAGGGAGACGGTGGGACCGCCGTCGGTTCCGGTCGGGGTGGCGCCGTCGGTTCGCGTCGGGTCGTCCGACGGCGAGGCGACACAGCCGGCGCCGAGGAAGCCGACGCAGGCGAATCCGCGTCGAAGCAGGGCACGACGGGGGAGGGACACGACCGGACGAACGGCCGGCGACGCCAAAACACCGTGCGTGAGACAAGCGGGCGCTTGTCCCTCCCCGGCCGCGGTGCGTTCCGTCCGCACTCGCCTCCCGCAGGGGGCGGACGCCGACGCCTACGGGTCGACCAGTTCGAACGCGATCCGCTCTACGTCCGCTCCCTTCGAGGAGCGGCCCGTGATCCGGACGCCTCCGACCTCGCCGAGGCGGTCGACGTGGGTCCCGCCGCACGGACAGACGTCGAATCCGTCGATCTCGACGACGCGGAGGGGGTCGACGTGCTCGGGGATCAGGTCGAGTTGGGCCCGGCCCGCCGGGAGGGCCGCCTCGACGGCCGCCCGGGGACGTTCGGTCTTCGTGACCGCGAGGTCCCGGTCGATCGCCTCGTTGGCGTGGCGCTCGACGGCGGCCAGGTCCGCCTCGTCGAACGCCGCCGGCTCGACGTCGAGGCGCGCCCGGTCGACGGACACCCGGTTCCCGACCGTCGCGGCCCCGTACTCGTCGAGGACGACCCGAGAGACGACGTGCTGGGCCGTGTGCATCCGTCGCAGGCGCTCGCGGCGCGCCGCGTCGATCCGGCCCCGGACCGTCGTGCCCGCGGCCGGGAGGTCGCCCTCGCTCTCGACGTGGTGGCGAACGTCGCCGTGGTTCTTCTCCAGGTCCACGACGGTCGCCCGGCCGCCGTCCCACGCGAGCGTCCCGCGGTCGGGGGGCTGGCCCCCGCCTCCGGGGTAGAAGTACGTCCCGTCGAGGACGAGATATCCGTCGGTCGCGGCCGTCACCGTCGCGTCGAACTCGGTGACGCCGTCCGCGTCGGGGAGATACAGGAGGTCGGTCACGGGGGTCGGTAGGGGGGCGACGGAGAAAGGCGTGTCCGTCACGACCCACAGCACTCGACGACGCGGGTGTACGCGTCCATCGAGAGGACTCCCTCCCCGACGAGGCTGTCGGCCGTCATGAACAGGTCGCTGGAGACGCTCCGCCAGCGTCCCCCGCTCAGTCCGTCCGCGAGCGCGTCGGCGAACGTCTCGAACAGGTCGATCCGGCCGGCCCGGAGCAACCGCTCGCCCGTCTCCGCGGCCAGCTCCGCGACGTCCGTGCCCTTCGCGCCGACCACGAGCCCCTGTGGGCGCCGCGCGAGCGTTCCGAGCGTCTCGACGGCCCCGGCGACGGCCTCGAACTGCCCGGCCTCGGCGAGCCGCCGGAGCGCGATGAGACACCCCCCCGTCGCCGGGACCTGGACCGCGCCGTTGTCGGGGTGGTCGTGGGCGAGGGCCGCCAGCCGGTCGAGGCGTGCCGCCAGTTCCCCGTCCCGGCCGGCCTCGGCCTCGTTGTCGACGACCGCGAGGAGGGCCTGGGCGAGGCGGCGCTGGATCCCGTCGTGCCCGGGGTGGTCGGCCGCGAGCGCGTCCAGTCGGTCGAGGTGGGGCTCCAGGTCGTCGAACCGTCCGGCCCGGGCCTCGTGGTCGACGGCGCTGAGCAGGGCCTGGGCGAACCGGTGGCGGATCTCCGCGCTCCCGGGATGGTCGGCCGCGAGCGCGTCCAGCCGGTCGAGGTGGGGATCGAGTTCCGTGAACCGCCCGGCGTCGGCCTCGGCGCTCGTGACGTTGAGGAGCGCCTGGGCGAGCCGGTGCTGGAGGACTGCGTCGTCGGGATGGCCGTCGGCGAGCGCCGCCACCCGGTCGAGGCGCGTCTCCAGGACCTCGACCCGGCCGGCCCCGCCCTCGTGGCCGGTGGCGTTGACGAGCGCGACCGCGACCGCGCGCCGGACCCCGCCGGCGTCGGCGTGCTCGTCCGCGAGCGTCGCCAGCCGATCGAGGTGTGGGTCGAGGTCGTCGACCCGGCCGGCCTCGCCGGCGGCACCGGTGGCGTCGCCGAGCGCGAGCGCGAACGCGACCTGGACCGCGTCGACCCCGGGGGTGTCGTCGGCGAGGACGTCGAGGCGGTCGAGGCAGGTCCGGGCACCCTCGGCGTTCCCGGCGGCGCGCTCGTCGGCGGCCGCGCTCCGGAGCGCCTGGGCGAGCCGGTGCTGGAGCGTCGCGTCGTCCGGACGGTCGATGGCGAGGCCGTTGAGGCGGTCGAGCCACGTCCGGGCGTGGGCGAAAAGCGCCGAGGGCGGGACCGACAGGTCGTACTCGTCGGTGGCCGTCGCGGCCGCGTGGCGGTACGTGCGGGCGGCCAGGCGGTACAGCGACCCGGCGGTGGTCGGGTCGCCCGCCCCACACTGCGCGACCAGTTCGGCGTGGGGGACGGCGTCGGGGGCGACCAGGTCGACGAGCGCCCCGACGCGCAGGGCGTCCGCGAGCGGCGCGTCCGCGTCCAGAACCCCGCCGGCGACCTCTTCGAGGAGCGACCGGGTGCGCTCGGCGACCGTGGCGGCGTCGAGGACGTCGGCGCGGACGAGTGGACTCCCCCGCAGTTCGACCAGCCCCCGCGCGATGCCGACCGCGTCCGTCCCGAGGCGGCGGTCGAGGAGGGCCGCGTCGCCCGTCGATCCGTCGGCGAGGGCGCGCGACCGGCAGTGCTCCGCGACGACGCTGCTGCGGTGGACGAACGCGGGCCCCTCGCGTCCCGCTCGCTCGACGGCGGCGAGGAGGCCGGCGTCGGACAGCTCCGAGAGGATCCGGCGGCGATCGGCCGGATCGTCGACCGGGAGCCCCCCGCTTTCCCCCTCGGCCCCGGGCGCGTGCGCGCCGAGGACGGCGACGGCGCGCAACAGCGCCCGGGCGGTCTCGACGTCCGCCGCGCAGTCGGCACACGCCGCCTCGACGGCGGCGTCGAGCGCGTCGGTCACTGCCTCGTTCGCCCCGTCTTCCCCCTCCGGGGGGGCCCCTCCGGTGGCCGTCCCGTCGGCCGCGAGGCGGCGCGCCAGCGCGGGGTTCCCGCCGGTCGCCTCGTGGACGGCCCGGGCCCGCTCCGGGGCGCAGTCCTCCGCGAGCAGGTCGACCGTCCGGTCCGCGTCGAGCGGTTCGAGCGAGACGTCGTACCGCGGAATCTCGTCGGGCAGGGCCCCGGCGGCGAGCGCCCGCCGGTGGATCGGCCTGACGGCCGCGACGACCTGGACCGTGTGGTCCGTCCCGGTCGGAAGGGCCAGGAACCGCTCGGGGTGGGCCAGCCGTCCGGCGTCGTCGAGGAACAGGAGCGTGTCGCCGTCGATCGGCGGCGGCCGCTCGACGCGCGACGGGCGCACGTATCGAACCGCCGGCCCGTCCGGGCCGTTCTCGTCCCGATCCCCCTCTCGGACCGTCCCCTTCTCGACCGCGCGGCCGAGTTCGGCGAGCAGGCGGCTCTTGCCCACGCCGCCCTCGCCGGCGACGACGACGACGGCGTCGTCCTCCTCGGCGAGGACGTCGAGGAGCCCCGCCAGCGCGTCCGGTCCCCCCTCGACGTCGCGTCGCGCGGATCGACCGCCGGCGGCCGCCCCCGGCGCGTCGCTGACCTCGTACGCCGGTGGCACGTACGCCGGCCGGGCGCGGAGGGTCGCCTCGAACGCGTCGAGCGTCTCGCAGTCCGACCGGCCGGTTCGGGTCCCGTCGTCCATCGATGTGGGACGTAGCTTCGGGACCGCGGAGAAAACCCCTTCGACTGGCACCCGTCGACACCGCCAACTCAAGGCGTCCGGCCCGCAACCGGGTCGCATGCCCTACCGCGACCTCTCGCAGTCGATCCGGACCGGCATGCCGACCTTCCCCGGCGACCCGGCCGTGACCGTCGAGCCCCACGCGACGCTCGCGGCGGACGGCTACCGCGTCTCGACGGTCGCGTGCGGGAGTCACGCCGGCACGCACGTCGACGCGCCGCGCCACACCGAGGCCGACGGTCGGCCGGTCGACGCGCTCGCCGTCGACCGGTTCGCCCTCGACGCGGTCCGGGCGGACTGTCGCGGCCGCGAGCCCCGGTCGGGGATCGGTCCGGACGCGCTCCCGGCGACCGACGCCGACCTCCTCGTCGTCCGGACCGGGTGGGACGACCACTGGGGGACCGAGGCGTACCTCGACCACCCCTTCCTGACGCCCGCGGCGGCGGCGTTCTGCGTCGAGCAGGGCTACGACGTCGCCGTCGACGCGCTCAACGTCGATCCGACGCCGACCGACGCCGCCACGCCCGACGAACCCGACGGGATCCCCGCCCACCACGCGCTCCTCGGCAACGACCGCCTCGTCTTCGAGAACCTGACCGACCTCTCGGGACTCCCGGATCGGTTCGAGTTCCTCGCCTTTCCCCTGAAGCTCGCGGCGGGCGACGGGGCGCCGGTTCGGGCCGTCGCCCGCTACGAGCGCTGACGGACCGGCCGCGTCGGGGCGAACGGAGCGGGGGACGCGGGACCGGGATCGCCTCCCGCCGGAACTCCCTTGGTCGGAGCGACCGCTCCACCGAGCATGCGGCTCCGGGACTACGTCGACCCCATCGACCTCGCCCTGCTGGTGCTGGCGGCGGTCGCGCTCGTGGGGCTGGTGACGTTCGTCCTGCTGGTGATCGCGGTGGCGCGGGTGGCGCTCCCGGTGTGAACTACCCCACCCTCCTTCGCTCGGTCTGACCCCGCCGTCGCCCTACGCCGTCGGCTCCTCGGGCGGGAGCCCCTCGTCGTCCACGACCTCCCCCGCCTCGTCGACGACGACGAGGCCGCGGTTGTTCACCGCGTAGGGGTCGAGCCCCTGCTCCTCCAGGAACTGCTTGTAGAGCCGTTCGGCGGTCTCGGCGTCCTTCTGTCGCTCCGAGGCCCGATCGCAGAGTTCGACGAGGTCCTCGGGAACGTCGTTCTCGGCGACGATCCAGTGGTTGATCAGATCCGACAGCCGGCGGATGGGCGAGGTGAAGTGGCCGTAGATGTCGAAGTTGAGCGCGTGGTGGCCGCCGAAGGGGTCGTTCATGTACTTCGCGCGGGGCATCACCTTCAGCACCGCGCGCTGGATCTTGTCGAGCATCCGGTCGGGCGCGTCCTCCAGGGTGGCGTTGACGGCCTTCCGGGGGTCGTCCCAGGCGTCGCCGGGGATGCTCACCCCGTTCAGTTCCTGGATCTCCCGGAGGGCCTCGTCCCACTCCTCGGGGGTGGGCTGGGGGTGGACGCGGTACATCGCCTCGACGCCCCGGTTCCACATCAGTTCGTGCGTGACCGCCTTGTTCGCCTTGAGCATGCACTCCTCGATGATGGTGTGGGCGCGGTCGCGCCGGGGGTTGAGGACGAGCGACCCGTCCTCCTTGCGCTGTTCGTGCATCCGCTCGGCGAGTTCGTACGCGAGGGCGTTGGCCTCGTGGAGGGGCGCGTCCTCGTCGTCGAGGCGGCGCTCGCACTGGGCGTAGGTCAGCCGCTCGTCCGAACGGATGACGGATTTGTAGATCTCGACCTCCTCGAACGAGAGCGTCTCCCCGTCGAGGGTCATCTCGACGGTGTGGGCCAGGCGGTCCTCGTCGGGGACGAGCGAGCAGACCGTCTCGGCGAGGACGGGCGGGAGCATGTGGACGGTGTAGGCGGGCAGATAGACGGTGTTGCCCCGCTCGACGGCCTCGTCCCACATCCGCGACTCGGGGTGGACGTAGTGGGTGACGTCGGCGATGTGGACCCACAGCCGGTAGCCCTCGCCGTCGTCGGTCCGCGCGACGCTGATCGCGTCGTCGAAGTCCTGGGCGTCGGCGGGGTCGGTCGTCCACGCCGTCAGATCCCGCAGGTCGCGTCGGTCGGCGACCGCCGCGTCGATCTCGGCCGCGACGTCCTCGGTCCGCTCGCGGGCCTCGCTCAGGACCGCGGCGGGGAACGCGTCGCGTATCCCGAACTCCTCGAACAGTTCCTCGCGTTTCGCCTGCAGGCGACGGGCGCTCTCCGGCGTGATCTCGACCGGTCCCTGGCCCTCGGCCGTCCCGGCCTGCGCCTGGGCGTCGGCAGCGTCGTCCGACATGACGAACAGATGGGGAGAGGGACAGTTAGTCGTGTCGGGGGGCGCGTGGCGGTCGCCGTCGGCCACGGAGGATCCGTGGCGGTCGCCGTCGGCCGCGGTGGGCGTCGTCCCGTCCCTCAGCGGCCCCGCCGCGAGCCGTATCGCTCCTCGACGGCGCCGACGTACCGCGAGAGAAACTCCGCGCGGTCGACGGGGTCGTCGTCCTCGATCTCGACCAGCAGATCCTCCAGTTCGTCGCGTGGCTGGTGACAGAGGCCGCGATAACAGGCCTTGCAGAGGTGTTCGAACTCCTTTCCGTGCCGATCCCACCGGTCGCCCTGCTTGTCGTACTCCCGGGCCTCCGTGCGACTGATCGAGGCCCCGCAGGCGATGCAGACGACCTCCTCGCACTCCCGGTCATTCCGGGAATTCCACATGGACCGACGCTAGCACCACGGTCACTTAGCGTTTGCCACCCCGCCAGACGCGCGTCGGACGGGACCCGACCACCGGATCGGCGGCGCGTGTCGGGGCGGGCGCGACCACCTGGACCGGGTTCAGGCAGGCGATTTATCCGCCCGTCGCCCGCACCGGAGATATGCGCGTCACCTCACGCCACCACCTGCGGAGCGACGAGATCCGTGACCTCGAGGAGCGACTCGCCGACGCCCTCGGGGTCGAGCTGGACGGCGAGACCTACGAGTTCGTCGAACTGGAGGGTTCGGCGTTCGACCTCGTGCTGATCGACGGCGACCCCGCGGTCTGTCGCGTCGACGGCGAGGGAACGCTCACGGTTCGCGGGGCGAACCGCTACCCGCCCGCCCGGCGGGTCGTCACCGTCGACGAGGGGGCGGTCTCGTTCGTGAGCGACGGCGCCGACGTGATGCGCCCGGGGATCGTCGACGCCGACGACGGGATCGAGGCGGGCGACCTCGTGGTGATCGTCGAGGAGACCCACGGCAAGGCGCTGGCGATCGGCCGCGCGCTCGTCGACGGCGCCGACCTGCTCGGCGATCGGGGCCGGGTCGTCGAGTCGATCCACCACGTCGGCGACGACCTCTACGGCTTCGAGGTCTGACCAGCGTCCGACACAAGAACTAATTGCTCGCTCCGCGCTGTAGCCCCATGGGCATCATGAGCAAGATCCTCGGCTCCGGGGGCCAGCGGAGCACCGAGGACTACGTGGAGATCGACCTCGACGACACCGACACCGCGCGCGGCGAGGCCGGCGTGACCGTACACCTCGCCGAGATCAGCGAACAGCAGGACGTCATCCCGATCAAGGACGCCGTCTACGACGGCGACATCGTGGTCGCGGACATCACCCGGCTCCGGGTGAACGACAGCACCGTCGAACACATCATCGACGACCTCCGGCAGGTCGCCCGCGAGGTCGACGGCGACATCGTCCAGAAGGGCGACGATCAGCTCATCATCGTCCCGACGGGGATGACCGTCGCCCGCGAGAAGCTGAGCGCGATGGGGTGAGCGCGGACGCACGGACGCGCCGACGCGCTGACGCCGGGGAGCGACGCGGGGGGCGGGCCCCGCGGGCGCGTGTTCCCCGATGCCGTCGGCAGACGCACCCGGCTCGGCGACGACCGACAGCGTTTCACCGTCCGGGATCCACCGGCCGGTAATGGCTACGGACCGCATCGAGGTTCGGGGCGCCGAGGAGAACAACCTCGCGGACCTCGACGTCTCGATCCCCCGCGAGGAGTTCAACGTCGTCACGGGACTCTCCGGGTCGGGGAAGTCCTCGCTCGCCTTCCAGACCGTCTACGCCGAGGGCCAGCGCCGCTACATCGAGTCCCTGTCGGCGTACGCCCGCAACTTCCTCGGGCAGATGGACAAACCCCAGGTCGAGGCCGTCGAGGGGCTCTCGCCCGCCATCTCCATCGACCAGAAGAACGCCGCCAACAACCCCCGCTCGACGGTCGGGACCGTCACCGAACTCCACGACTACCTCCGCCTGCTGTACGCCCGCGTCGGCACGCCCCACTGCCCGGAGTGCGGGCGCGAGGTGGGCGAACAGAGCGCCGGGCAGATGGTCGACCGCCTGCTCGCCCTCCCCGAGGGCACCCGCGCGAAGATCTGTGCCCCGGTCGTCCGCGACCAGAAGGGCGCGTTCGCCGATCTGTTCGCCGACCTCCTGGCCGACGGCTACGCCCGCGTCGAGGTCGACGGCGACGCCCACGACCTCGCCGACGGGACGCCGGACCTCGACGAGAACTACGACCACACGGTGGACGTGGTGGTCGACCGGGTGAAACTGCGGGCCGACGCCCGCCCGCGCATCGCCGACTCCGTCGAGACCGCCCTCGACGAGGCCGGCGGCGTGCTGAAGGTCGTCCTCCCCGACCCGCCGGACGACCCGGACGCGTCGTTCACCGAGGCGCGCTCGACCGGCGACCTCTCGGAGGGCGCGGAGGGGACCGACGTGCCCGCGGACGACCGCCTCGTGGTCGAGTTCAGCGAGGACCTCGCGTGCACCCACTGTGGCATCGACTTCGCCGAGATCGAGACCCGCTCCTTTTCCTTCAACTCCCCGCACGGCGCCTGCCCCGAGTGCGAGGGGCTCGGGGCGACCAAGGAGGTCGACGAGGACCTGGTCGTCCAGGCTCCCGAAAAGCCCCTGCGGGAGGTGTTCGAGCCGTGGTCGTACTCGCGGTCGTACTACCGGACGCGTCTGGACGCCGTCGCCGCCCACTTCGACGTGAGTCTCGACACGCCGTTCGCGGACCTGCCCGAAGGGATCCGGGAGGCGTTCCTCTACGGCACCGACGAGCAGGTCGTCTTCGAGCGTCAGACGAGAAACGGCGTCCGCCGCAAGGAGAAGCGCTTCGAGGGCGTGATCCCCAACCTCGACCGGCGCCACGTCGAGACCGACTCCGAGTCCACCCGCGAGCACATCGAGGAGTACATGGCGGTGACGACCTGCCCGGCCTGCGAGGGGACGCGCCTCAAGCCCCAGTCGCGGTCGGTGCTCGTCGCCGGGACGCCGATCACCGCGGTCAACCGCATGAGCATCGGCGACGCGCTCGACCATTTCGAGGGGCTGGAGGAGGAGTTGGGCGAGCGCGACCGGACCATCGCCGAGGAGATACTGAAGGAGATCCGCGCGCGCCTCGGGTTCATGACGGAGGTCGGCCTCGACTACCTGACGCTCGACCGCGAGGCGTCGACGCTGTCGGGCGGCGAGTCCCAGCGCATCCGGCTCGCCACCCAGGTCGGCTCCGGACTCGTGGGCGTGCTCTACGTCCTCGACGAGCCCTCCATCGGCCTCCACCAGCGGGACAACGACCGCCTGCTCGACACGCTCGAAGGGCTCCGCGACCTGGGCAACACCCTGCTCGTCGTCGAACACGACGAGGAGACGATGCGCCGGGCGGACACGATCATCGACATGGGACCGGGCCCGGGCAAGCGGGGCGGCGAGGTGGTCGCCCGGGGCGACGTCGAGGAGGTGATGGCCTGCGAGGAGTCGCTCACCGGCGACTACCTCGCCGGCCGGCGGGAGATTCCCGTCCCCGACGAGCGCCGGGAGGCCGACGGCGAACTCGTCGTGCGTGGCGCCCGCCAGCACAACCTGAAGGACCTGGACGTCCCGATCCCGCTCGGGCAGTTCGTCGCCGTCACCGGCGTCTCCGGGTCGGGCAAGTCGACGCTGATCCACGAGGTGCTCTACAAGGGGCTGGCCCGCGAGATGAACGACAACACCTCGGTCGATCCGGGCGACCACGACGCCATCGAGGGCGTCGAGTCGATCGACAGCGCCCGGCTCATCGACCAGTCGCCGATCGGGCGCACCCCGCGCTCGAACCCCGCGACCTACACCGGCGTCTTCGACTACGTCCGCGAGCGGTTCGCCGACACCGACCTCGCCAACCGCCGGGGGTACGACAAGGGGCGGTTCTCGTTCAACGTGAAGGGCGGCCGTTGCGAGGAGTGTGGGGGGCAAGGGCGAGTGAAAATCGAGATGAACTTCCTCTCGGACGTCCACGTCCCCTGCGAGGAGTGTGGCGGCGACCGGTACAACGACGCCACCCTCGACGTCGAGTTCAAGGGGAAGACCATCGCGGACGTCCTGGAGATGAGCGTGAGCGAGGCCCGCGACTTCTTCGCGGCCGACTCCCGGATCGGTCGCCGGCTCCAGTTGCTGGAGGACGTCGGTCTTGGCTACATGCGCCTGGGCCAGCCCTCGACGACGCTCTCGGGCGGCGAGGCCCAGCGGATCAAACTGGCCGAGGAACTCGGGAAACACGACGGCGGCGACACGCTCTACCTGCTCGACGAGCCCACGACCGGCCTGCACCCCGAAGACGAGCGAAAGCTGATCGACGTGCTCCACCGGCTGGTGGAGGCGGGCAACACCGTCGTGGTCATCGAACACGAACTCGACCTCGTGAAAAACGCCGACCACGTGATCGACCTCGGCCCGGAGGGGGGCGCGGCCGGCGGCGAGGTGGTGGCGACCGGGACGCCCGAGGCGCTCGCCCGCGTCGAGGGCTCCTACACCGGACGCTACCTGCGCGACCTCCTGCCGGCCGTCGACCGGTCCGGTCCGCGGTCCGAGCGGTACGGCGACGAGTTCGCGGTGGGACGACGGGAGGACGGGACGGGGGAGGACGGTTCCGACCCGGAGGCCGAAGCGACCGGGGACGACTGAACGGTCCGCGGGCCGAGGACACAAGCCGCCGCGGCGCGTACGGGCGATCATGCGCACGCACGCGGCCTACGCCGACGAACTGCGGACCGTCGACGCCGGACGGACGCGCTCGGTCGCGCTCGACGGCGTCGAGTGCGTCGCGGCCGACGGCGACCGGGTGTTCGTCGGGACGCGAAGTGGCGTCCGCCGGAGCGACGATGGAGGGGGGTCGTTCGGACGCGTCGCCGGCCCGGACGACCCCGTGACGGCACTCGCCGTCGGGCCCGACGGGACGGCGTGGGCCGGGACGGAGCCGTCGACGGTCCACCGGTCGACGGACGGCGGCGAGACGTGGGCCGAGCGCGAGGGGCTGACCGACCTGCCGTCCGCCGACCGCTGGTCGTTCCCCCCGCGACCCGACACCCACCACGTCCGGTGGATCGAGGTCGATCCGACGGATCCGGCGCGGCTCTACGTCGCCATCGAGGCGGGCGCGCTGGTTCGGACGGGAGACGGGGGCGAGACGTGGCGCGACCGCACGCCCGACGGGCCGCGGGACACCCACGGGATGACGACCCACCCCGACGCATCCGGGCGGGCGTGGTCCGCCGCCGGGGACGGGTTCTTCGAGACGGCCGACGGCGGGGACTCGTGGACGACGGCCGAGGACGGCCTCCGGGGCACGTACTGCTGGAGCGTCGCGGTCGACCCGGGCGACCCGGACCGCCTGCTCCTGTCCTCGGCGCGGGGGCCGCGCTCGGCCCACAGCCAGCCGGCCGAGTCGTACGTCTACCGCCGGGCGGGCGAGGGGGCCTGGGAGCGGATCGACGCCCCCGGCCTGCCGACCGGACGCGGCGTCACCCGTCCGGTGCTCGCGGCCGCCGGCCCGGGAGCGGCCGTCGCCGCGTCCGACGCGGGCGTCTTCCGGACGGACGACTGGGGGCGGTCGTGGGAGCGAATCGCCGGGGCGCCCGACGACGCGACGGCCTGTCGGGGACTGGCGGTCGCGTGAACGCCGGGGGGCGTCCCCGCGTGGCGCGGCCGTCCGAAACTGAAGGTACTTACCGCTACCGTCCCACGGATCGACCATGTACGACCTCGTCGTCGTGGGCGTCGGTCCGGCCGGTGCGCGCGTCGCCCGCCGGTTCGCGGCGGCCGGCCACGACGTGCTCGCGCTGGAGCGCGGCGAGGTGGGGACGCCGCTCGCGTGCTCCGGCCACGTGAGCCGGGACGTCTGGACGTACGTGCCCGACGGCGCGCGCGACGACCTGCTCCAGAACGAGGTCTCCGGTGCGCGCTTCCACGTCGGCGGTCCCGACTCGCCGGCCCACCGGTTCTACAAGCGCGAACCCGTCTCGAACGTGATCGACCGCGTGGAACTGGACCGGACGCTCGCGGACGCGGCCCGGGCGGCGGGCGCCGAGGTCCGGGAGGGCCACACCGTCACCGGGGTCGACGAGCGCGACGACCGGGTCCGGGTGAGCGTCAGCACCAGGGACGGCGAGGAGACGGTCGAGGCCCGGCTGGTCGCGGGCTGTGACGGGCCGACCTCGCGGGTGCGCCGCGCCGTCGGCCTGCCCGACCCGGACGAACTCCTCCACGGCGTCCTGGGGTTCGCCGACGAGGCCGACGACGGCGACTTCGTGGACGTCCACCTGACCCCGCCGCGCTTTTTCGCCTGGCGCATCCCGCGGGGCGAGGCGGGCGTCGAGTACGGGCTGGCGGCGCCGCCCGACGCCGACGTGAGCGAGCGGTTCCGGACGCTCGCCGACGGGTACGACGCCGACGTGACCCGGCGGTGTTCGGGCACCATCCCCGTCGGACCGGCGGCACGGACGGTCGCCGATCGGACCTTCCTCGTCGGCGACGCGGCGGGCCAGACCAAGCCGTTCACCGGCGGGGGGATCCTCTACGGCCTGACGGCCGCCGACGCGGCGGCCGAGACGATCGATCCCGTCGACCCGTCGACGCTCGCGGCCTACGAGCGGGCGTGGCGCGACGACCTCGTCCAGGAGATCCGGCTCGGCGCGGCGATCCGGCGGGCCTACTCGCTCCCGGCGCCCGTCCAGCGGGCCGGCCTCGCCCTGCTCTCGGGAGAGATCGGCGTCCACATGGACCGCCCCTCGACGCTGTTCTCCCGGACCCACCTCCGGCGCATGCTCGGACGGGGGTGACGGCGGGGGGCTGATGGCGTCGGCGGTCGGCGGCCGCCGTCGGCCGGCGCCGGCTACTCGTCGGACGGGTAGGCCGGCAGGCGGGCCGAGCGCGCGCTCCCCGCGACGAACGGGAGGTCGACCCGGGGCGCGGGGACGGGGCCGTCGTCGGTCTCGACGTGGAGGTCCGCGCCGGCGGCGTCGAACGAGACGGCCGCGAGCGCGGCCGGGCCCCCGAGGCTCGGGGCCGTTGCGGCGCGGGTCACCTCGCCGACCGGGTCGCCGTCGGCCCGGACCGTCGCGCCGGGCTCGGGGACCGTCTCGGGACGGAGGCCGACCAGCCGGGCCGACGGCCGGCCGCGGTTCTCGACCTTCGAGACCACCTCCTGACCGACGAAACACCCCTTGTCGTAGTCGACGGCGTTGCGCAGGCCACAGACGTTGGGGAGCCGCCCCTGGAGTTCCGACGCGACAGGGGCGTGCCGGCCTCCAGCGTGAGCGTCTCCCAGGTCCGCCGGCCGAACGGGACGGCGTTCAGTCCCCGGGTGAGAAGCGTCTCGAAGACCTCTGGGGCGTCCCCGGCGGCACAGACCACCTCGAACCCCTCCTCGCCGACCGGGGCGTCGGCGGCGATGGCCGTGACGCCCGCGTCGTGCATGCGCCCGCGGACGAACGAGAGCGGATCGCCGGCGTCGGGCGCGGCGGTCCCCTGGAGCACCGAGGCGACCTTCTCGGTCGCCGTCGGGCCGTGGACGCCGAAGACGCCGTACTCGCCGGTCGCCTCGCGCACCGTCACGTCCTGGACGAAGACCTTGCTCGCCCAGTCCTCGGCGAGGGGCTTGGCGCGGTCGAGCGGGAGGAAAAGCAAGAGGCGCTCGCCCGCGTCATAGACGTACATGTCGGTCTCGATCGGTCCTTGGGGGCCGAGCACGAGCGCGTAGCACCCCGTGCCGTCCGTGCGCGGGACGGCGTTCGTGATCACGTTGTCGACGTAGTCGTGGCGGTCCGCGCCCTCGACGACGACGACTCCGTAGTCCATCTCCACGACGCCGACGCCGTTGCGGACCGCGAGGTGGGTCCGCTCCGGCCGGCCGTAGTGGGCCACGACGCGGCGGCCGCCGCGGCGCTCGAAGACGGCACCGTGGTCGTCGTGACCCTCGCCTGCGACGGTCATCGTCCCCCCTAGCGGGGCGGGGGACAAAACCCCCTAGAGGCCGAGGCGGTCGCGGACGGCGTCGACCAGCCCGCGGTCGCGGTCGGCGGCGTCCTCGGGGTCGGGGACGACCCGGTCGGCGGGGTAGATGACGAGGCCGGTGCCGTTTCGCTCGGCGTCGATGAGTTCGTCCGTCGTGAGCGAGGTGAGTGCCGACTCGATGGCGTCGATGTCCTCGTCGACCGTCGAGCGGAGTTCGAGGACCGTCATCCCCTCCTCGCCGCGGTCGACGAGCGCATCGAGCACCGCGACCTCGGCGTCCGGCCGGTCGCGGAACTCCCGCTTGGCACGCATGGACGGCTATTGACGGGGAGGCGGCTTACCGTTACCGCCGCTCCGGACGTCGGAGGGCCGGCACGCCGCGACTGGCGACGCGGATCGGACGGAACGGACGACCGTCCGGAGCGTCGACGGTCGGGGAGCGACAGCCCCGCGTCAGACGCGCGTCAGCCGCCGCAGGTAGTTTTTTGCCGCGTTCAGCGTACGCCAGCGTATGGGACTGAGGTGCCTGCTCGGCCACGACTTCGGGGAGCGGGAGGTCGAACGCGAGCGCCGCGAGGCGGGCGACGAGGTGGTCGTCGTCTACCGCACGGTCGAGAACTGTCGGCGATGCGGGGAGCGACGCGTCGTGAGCGAGAACAAGGAGGTGCGGTCGATCAGGGAGGTCGCCGGGGTCGACGCCGGTGCCGACCGACCGACGGACCCCGCCGACGCGCCGGCCGAACGGGCCGACGATCCGACCGCGGGAACCGGCAGACCGCCCGCGAGCGTCGGGCGGGCGGAACCCGACCGGACGAGCGACGACCGGGCGGGCCGGCCGGCCGACGGCGCCCCCACGACCGACGACGCCGGGACCTCGACCGCGGCCGGGAGCCTCGTCGAGGCCGCCGAATCCGTCGGCGTCCCCGGGAGCGACGGAACCGACGACGACGCCGTCATCATCACCGGCGGCAGCGACGACGGCGGAACCGGGGCCGGGGGCGAGGGAGACGACGCCGGGACGGCGGACGACCGGACCGACGCCGGGACGGCGGACGACCGGACCGAGGTCGGGACGGCGCGCGAGGAGGACGGACCGACGCCGGAGGGCGGCGTGGAACTGCTCGGCAACGCCGGGGACGCGGCGGACGTCGAGGCCGACGCGGCGGACGACGACGGCACCGACGGCGACGGGTGGCCGACGACGGCGCCGGACACGGAGGACGAGGGCTACGACGCGGTGCCACACGACGACACGGGGACGGACGTCGAGTTCGGCGGCGGATTCGCCCCGCGGGCGGACGGCGACGAGGCCGGAGACGCGGCCGCGGAGGCCGAGACCGGCGTCGGCCCGGTGTTCGTCCGGGCGGAGGGCCGGTCGGACGCGGACGCGGACGGCCCGACCGAACTCCGCTGCCCGAACTGCGGGACGACCAGGACGGCGGCCGGGAGTTCGCTCCGGGGCGGCGACATCTGTCCCGACTGCCGGAAGGGATACGTCGCCGAGCGGGCGGTCGAAGAGTGACGAAACAGGTAAACCGCCGACCGTCGAACGGCGTCGCATGAAGGTGTACAAGATGCGCCGGGGGGAGTATCTCGAAGACCGCGCGCCCGACCTCCGGGCGATGGTCGAGGAGTACTTCGGCGACGTGACCGGTACCGAGACGGTCGACGGCCACGAACTCTACGTGGTCGAGACCCCCCGTAACCCGGTGTTCGACCGGGTGCTCGTCGGCGTGGCCGAGTACGGCGGCAAGAAGGATCGACTGGCGGTCCACTTCGAGGAGCGGCCGGCCGAGGAGGTCATCGCGGAGGGGAACGCCGACGCCGCACAGGACGCCGTCGACGCGAAAAACGAGTTCCTGCTGGAGGTCACCGGCCGGGACGCCAAGTCGCGGCGCGACTCGATGAAACGCGACGTCGAGGACGACGCGCCGGACGTCTCCTAGTCCCTCACAGTCGCTCGGGGAGCCACCCGCCGTCGACCTCGACGTTCTCGCCGCTGATGTAGCCGCTGTCCTCGTCGAGAAAGAGCGCGACCGGTTGCCAGAGGTCGTCGTAGGACGCCGGGCGGTCCCGCGGGAGGTCGGTGGGGAACTCGTCGGAGTTCTCGACGACGTACGGCGAGACGGCGTTGACGGTGATCCCGTCGTCCATCGTGTCCTGGGCCAGCATCCGGGTGAACATCAGGACGCCCGTCTTGGCGACGAAGAAGGGGAAGTTCTTCGCGTAGGCCAGCGCCCGCTCGCTCCCCGCGTAGCCGACGTTGACGATCCGTCCCCACCCGCGCTCGCGCATCGACGGGAGTGCCCGCTTCGTGGCCAGGTAGGTGCCGTAGACGTTGGTTTCGATCACCCGCTGCCACTCCTCGTGGGGGAGGTCCGCCCAGTGGCGCGGCGCGAAGTCGCCGACGTTGTTGACGAGCACGTCGACGGCGCCCAGGTCGGCCTCGACGGCGTCGAACAGGGCGGCGACCGCGTCGGGATCGGTGACGTCCGCGGCGACGGTCGTCGCGGCCGCCCCGCGCTCGCGGGCCTCCGCGGCGGTCGCGGCCGCGGCGGCCTCGCTCGTGTGGTAGTGGACGGCGACGTCGGCGCCGGCGTCGGCGATTCGGAGCGAGAGTGCGCGACCGATGCCCCGGGCGCTGCCGGTGACGAGCGCCACCCGGTCGGAGAGGTCTGGAGCGAGCATACCCGCCGGTGGACCGGGAGGTGCAAAAGGGGTGTGGTGGGATCGGTTCCCGTGCTGTGGCAGACGCCTTTCTCTCCCGGGTGAACGCGCCGTCGTGATTCAGAGAGACACGGTAGATGGTCGGAAAGGAATCGAGTTCCCTCTCGTTTGGATTTGGCCTCGAATCCCTCCGTCGTTACTCGGCAACTTTTCTTGCCCGAATCAACGCCTTCAGACTACCGAACGATTTCACTTCACCGTTTTCAAATCTAACGTCGAAGAACTCTCGTACTTGCTCGGGAGCCTCCACTAAGAACTGATGCACCGTCTCTTTATTTCGCCGCCGACTCCGCGGTCGAAACCGCAAGCTACCCGTGCGTGGGCGACCAACCGTCTGGGGATGACCGACGGAGACGCGGGCGACGACGCCCTGGCCGACCGCGTCGAGGAGTGGCTGGTCGCCCAGATGCCCATCATCCGGATGCACGGGGGGACCAGCGCGGTCCGCGAGGCCGACCCCGAGACCGGCGAGGTGGTCGTCGAACTCGGCGGGACCTGTGCGGGCTGTGGGATCAGCGACATGACCGCGCGCACCCTCAAGGCCGACCTGATCCGGGAGTTCCCGACGGTCGAGACGGTGACGGTCCGGGTGCCGAGCACCGGCGAACACGGCGAGGGGACCGTGGAGGGCGGACGGGGTGGCGACCTCCAGTTCGCCACGGACCCCCCCGATCACTTCTAGTCACTCGCCGACGCACTCGCGGTCCCGCACACCGCGAACGCGTCACTGGGGATGGACGACGTTCAGACACTCCGGGCATTCGGCGAACTGCCGCGGCCACCCGTCGGCCGCCTCGTATCTGATCAGCAGCCGCGTGTCCGGAATCGTCGTGTCACAATCCGGACACGAACCCAGAGAGGAGTCGCCCGCTTCCCGGCCGGGACTCCGGCTCATACGAGAGGCTACGCGTCGACCGATATAGTTAATCACCCCTGAAGGTGTGTAAATCACCGATTTATCGGCAGGCGTCGCCGCGTCTCCGCGTGCGGCGTCAGGACGCCAGCGCGGTCTCGATGCTCGCCGCGACCGACCGGGCCCGGTCGGCCAGGTCCGGGGGCACGTCGCCGGCCGCGACCGCCGCGTCGAGTTCGTCGTCGTCCACGCGTTCGACCCGGCCGTCGGGGTGGCGTATCACGTCCACGTGGAGGTCGACGTATCGCACGGCGTCGGGGAAACACTCGACGGGCGTACAGACGTTGACGTACGTCCCCTTCGGGTCGCCGTCGGCGTCGCGGTAGACGGTCGGATACCACCACCGGCCCTCCCGGACCTTCGTCAGCGCGGTGTCGCCGGCCTCGCGCGGGACGCCGAGCGCGTCGTAGCTCCCGCCGGGCGTCATCTCGCGGCGGATCGCGAGGGTGCCGTCCGGGGTGCGATCGACGACCTCGCCGCGCCCGAGCGTGATCGCGTGCCCGGCGGGTTTGCCGTGCTCGATGGCGACGCGGTCGCCCTCGACCGGGCCGAACTGGCGGGTGACGGCGGCAAAGGGGAAGTCGTCGGGGTCGTCGCCGAGCGTCTCGCCACGGATCGCCTCCGCGAGGTCGACGCCGGCCGAGGCCGCCGCGGACGCGGCCTTGATCCGGTGGTGGCCGGGCATCGTGGGCGTCACCGCGCGGCGCGTCCCGTCGAGCGCGAACCGCGTGGCGCGGCCGAACCGGACGAACCGGCAGTCGCGGGACCGTGCGACGAGACCGGGGCCGTCGCCCGGGTCGTCGAGGGCCGACGCGAGCGTCTCCGCGCGCTCGGTCGCGGTCGCCAGCGCCGCCTCGACGGTCCCGACGCCGACGGCGGTCGCCGAGCCGTCCAGCCGCACCCCCCATCCCTCCGGCGGGTCGGCGCCCACGAGGTCGACGGTGCGCGCGAGTTCGCGCGCGTCGGCGCCCCGCCCGGAGACGGTCGCCCCCTCCCCCCCGCGGACGAGCGTCGCGGGGCCGGCCCGGACGCGGATCCCCTCGGCGAGTTCCGGTCGGCGGTCGATCCACGGCGGCGCCGGGGAGGCGACCTGCACCCGGCGCTCGTCGCCGACCTCCACGTATCCCGCGGCGTCGTCGAAGGGCAGGAACCCCTCGGTCGGGCCGAGGTCACAGACCGCGCCGCCGCCCCGCGTTCCGGTCGCGCGGGCGTCGAAGACGGCGCCGGGGGGCGCGTCGGCCCGCCACGCGAGCGCGTCGATCCCCGTCTCCGCCAGGAGGGCCGTCGCCGCCTCGACCGCGTCGGACGCGCCGGTCACGGCGACGCCCTGCCGGTCGTCGGTCGCGTCGACGCGGACGTCGGCGAGCCCGTCGGCGAAGGCGTCGTCGAACCGCTCGCGGATCGGCGTGGAGGGATCGACGACGGCGTGGCCGACGTCGAGGAACGCCCGCGTGAGCGCGGTAGCGTAGACGCCGCGAATCCGGACGTTCATAGCGCGTCGCGCGAGACCGCGAACCGGACGCGGTCGTGGACCGTCGGCCCCAGCGTCAGTTCGACGACGTCCTCGCCGAGGACGCGCCCGCCCTCGACGTAGACGCCCCAGGCGTCGAAGCGGAGGTAGCCCCGGAGGTCGGCGCCGTGGGTGTAACAGTCGAGGTGGTCGACGTCGACCGTCCGGACGTCGGCGTCCGAGTGTGCGAGGTCGAGGTCCGCATGGAGGGTGTCGTGCTCCGCAAAGAACGCCTCCAGCCGGTCGGCGTCGCGGCGGACGGCCTCGGCGACCAGCTCCGAGGCGCGGCGCAGGTCCCCGTCGTCGAGGCCGACCTCCCGGAGCGCCGCCTGGGTGCGCGGATCGAAGTGCATGCCCGGACGTGGCGCCCGGGGACCTTGAGTGTCCGCGTTCGGATCGGCGCCTCCGGTCCGGCGCGAACGGTCGGGCGGGCGTGAACAACTACTTAGCGCCTGCGCCACGACCCGTGACCATGCCACGGGACGGGGAGCGGGTCCGGGATCCGGTCGCGTCGCGGAGCGACGGCACCGACCTCTACGACATCGCGACCTGGGAGGAGCGCACGTCGCTCGACGGACTGGCGGTCGCGCTCTATCGCCTTCTGGTCGGATCGGCCCGCGCCCTCGTCCTGTTGTCCGCGTTGGGTCTCCTCGTCGGAATCGGCGGATTCAGCGCCATCACCGACCCGCGGATCGGGATGCTGACGGCCCTCTCGGCGGTGCCGGCGCTCGGCCTCGCCGGCTACGTCTGGTACAGCGACGTGACCGAGGGCGAACCGCTCACGCTCCTGCTGGCGACCTTCCTGCTCGGCGTGCTCACGGCGAACTTCGCGGCGGTGCTCAACACCTTCGCCCAGGGGCTCTTCGCGGGGCTGGGCTTCCTCGGGAGCGTCCTCCTCTTTTACTTCGTCGTCGGCCCGGTCGAGGAGACGGTGAAACTCCTGGCCGTCCGGCTGTACGCCTACGGCGACGACCGGTTCGGGGCGGTCGTCCAGGGGGCGGTGTACGGAGCGATGGCCGGACTCGGGTTCGCCTTCATCGAGAACGCGCTGTACATCACGCGGAACCTGAGCACCGCGAACGCGAACGCCGGACTGGGGCTCATCGGGCTGGGAAGCGGCATCGTCGGGGTGCGCGCGCTCGCGGGCCCCGGCCACGTCATCTACTCCGCGTTCGCGGGCTACTACCTCGGGCTGGCGAAGTTCAACCCCGGCCAGCGCGGACCGATCGTCATCAAGGGGCTCCTGATCGCCGCGTTCATCCACGCGACCTACAACACGACCGTCGGGATCGGCTCCGGACTCATCCACCTCTTTACCGGCCTGCCGCCGATCGTCTCCTTTCTGGTCTACGTGGTGGCCTACGACGGCCTCTTCGGACTCCTGCTCTTCCGGAAGATCAGGCGGTACAACGGCGCGTACGCATCCGCGAGCGGGGGAGCAGAGGAGCCGGTTCCCGACCCCGACCTGACCGAGTTCGATCCCTAGCGGGAGCCCTCTCCCGGAGGTTCGCTCGCGGGAGCCCCCTCCCGGTAGCCCTCGACCAGCGACTCGACGTACTTCGCCACCACGTCGACCTCGACGTGGACCGGATCGCCCGCCTGCTTCCCCCCGAGCGTCGTCAGGTCGTAGGTCGTCGGAACCACCGCCACCCCGAACGCCTCGGGCCCCCGATCGGCGACGGTGAGGCTGATCCCGTCGAGCGCGACCGACCCCTTCTCGACGACGTACCGTTCGAGGCCGTCCGGGAGGGCGAACTCGTACCACCAGTCGTCGCCGACCGCCGCGACGCCCTCGACGGTCGTCGTGGCGTCGACGTGGCCCTGCACGAGGTGGCCGTCGAAGCGGCCGTCCGCCGGGAGCGCTCGCTCGACGTTGACCGGGGCGCCCTCGTCGAGGCGGCCGAGGTACGTCCGCTCCAGGGTCTCGACGGCCGTGAAGACCTCGAACCACGCGCCGTCGGGGTCGTACGCCTCGACGGTCAGACAGACGCCGCTGACGGCGATCGACTGCCCCGCGTGGAGGTCGTCGAGCGCGAGGTCGTCGCCGGGCGCGATCCGGAGCCGACGACCGCCGTCCGTCTCGCGCACCGCCGTCACCCGTCCCGTCCCCTCGACGATGCCGGTGAACACGGCCCCTCTACCGGCGGCGGGCGCTAAGCCCTTCCGCTCTCCGGTCGCGTACCCACCCTTTTGTGGTGGCGCTCCCCACCACTCCCATGAGTCTCGCCGGCCGCGTTCGGAACAGCTTCGTCGCGGGGGTGGTGCTCGTCGCGCCGCTCGCCATCACCGTCTTCGTCCTCCAGTTCGTCTTCGTCCGGATCAGCCGGACGCTCGATCCGGTCGTGGGGGCGACCCACCTCGTGACCTACACGGCCAACAGCCGAGTGCTCGCCCACGCTCTCGCGGCGGTCCTGATCGCCCTCGGACTGACCGTCGTCGGCTACGTCGCCTCCCGGAGCCTCGGGCGCCGCCTCTTCGGCAGCCTCGAACGCGGCGTCCGGCTCTTCCCGCTCGTGCGGACGATCTACTTCGGCGTCCGGGGGGTGAGCGAGTCGCTGGTCGAACGCGCCGTCGGCTACGAGAGCGTCGTCCTCGTCGAGTACCCCCGGTCGGGCTGTTACAGCGTCGGGTTCGTCACCAGCCGGGCGCCACGGACGACCCGGGCGGCGACCGACGAGGACCTCCACGCCGTCTTCCTCCCCAACAGCCCGAATCCCACCGCCGGTCGCCTCGTGCTCGTCCCCGTCGGGGACCTCCACGACCTGAACATGTCCGTCCGCCGGGGGCTGAGACTGCTCGTCACCACCGGCCTCAGCGTCGACGCCGTCGAGGGGGAACTGTCCGGCGAGGGGACCGGAGACGGGACCCCGACTGGCGAGCGTCCCGTCGGTGACCGCTGACGCAAGGGGTTTTGTCCCGGCGGCGACTACCCCCGGACGTGCGCGCCGAACTCGGGATCGTCGAGAGTCTCGGACTGGTCGCCTCGCTCGTCCTCGCCATCCCGGTCGGGATCGCCGGTGGCCAGTTCCTGCTCGGCGGGCGGACCGCGGTCGGCGCGACGCTCGTCGTCGTCGCCGTCCTGATGGTGGTCGTGCCGCGCCACGTCGTCACCCCGCAGGACCTGCCCGGCGAACTCGCGGAACGGCTCGCGGAACGGGCGGTGACGGATCCGGACGCGGCGGGAGAGCGGGCCGAGGGGGGAGGAGGCGAGGCGACCGGCGGGAGCGGACGGTCGGCCGAGGACCGGCGCTGAGGGTCGCGGGATCGCGGCCTACGTCTCGGGGGCCGCGGCCTCCTCGGTCAGGGAGTCGAGGACCTCCGCGGGCGACTCGTCGCGGAGTTCGTCGAACAGGAGGACGCTGAGTGGGAGGGTCGGCGCGCCGTCGACGAGGTTTTCGAGGACGACCAGCCGCTCCCGGGCCCGGCTCATGCCGACGTAGAAGACCCGGCGCTCGTTGTCGGTGAGCAGGGGGACGGCGTTGCCGACGGTCTCGAAACCCTCTTCCTCGCCCGCCTCGGCGACGCTCGCGGACATCTGTTCGACCACCTTCTCGGTGAGGTCCGTCGAGAGGAAGACGTGGTCGGCCTCCCGGCCCTTCGCGCTGTGGATGGTGCCGACGCGAACGCGATCGGGGTCGACGTCGCGGTAGTCGGCGGCGAAGTAGGCCGCGACCGACTTGCGCTGGAAGCTCGTCACCTTCCGGAGCATGTCGCTCGCCGACGCGGGCCCGGGCATGAAGGGGACGCAGTCGGTCACGTCGGCGGGATCCATCTCGATCGCCGCCAGGTCGTCGGTCTCGGCGGCCGCCTCGGCGTCGTCGATGCGGTCGTAGAGGTCGTCGCGGTCGTCGGTACCGAACGCCGAGGCCTTCAGCATGTCCGCGAGCCGCCGGGCCTCCAGTCCCGTGATCGGCTCCTCGGCGTCGAGTTTCTCGATGGCGCGGACGTAGTCGGTGAGTCGGTCGGTCCACATCCGCTGGTCGGTCATCACCGAGAAGGGGATCCCCTTCGGGAGGAACTCGTCGATGAACTCGAACATCTGGTAGCGGGCCCGGAAGAGGACCATGATGCTCCCGTCGTGGACGTCGACGGTGTGGACCACGTTCCGCGCGAGGTCGAGCGCGGACGGGGAGTCGACGGCCTCGACCGTCCCGCCCTCCTTGCGGGGTCTGAGATCCTTCTCCTGGCGCTTGTCGATGTGTCGCACCTCGCGAGAGACCACGTCGAGGATGCGCGAGGGGAGGCGATAGGAGTTGGGCAGGACGACGTCCTCGTCCGGGTCGGCGTCGAGGAGCAGATTCGGATCGGCCCCCTGCCAGGCGTAGACCACCTGGTCGTCGTCGCCCGCGATGAGCACCCGATCCATGTGGGGACGCCAGGTCATGTAGACCGCGTGCTGGAGGGTCGTGATGTCCTGAAACTCGTCGATCACGAGGTGGTCGACGTGGGGGACGAGCGACCGGCTCGAGACCCGTTCGAGCATGTCCGCAAAGCCAACGACCCCCTGTTCGCCCTTGTAGGTGCGCCACGCCCGGATGGCCTGTGGGACGTCGATCCGGTCGTCGTCGGAGGGCCACGTCGGGGTGTACTTGTTCCCCTCCATCGAGTTGGGATCGATCTCCGGCGGCAGGCGGACCTCGTCGACGTTCCACTGGAAGGGAACGTCGTACCAGTCGGCGACGTCCCGGCAGGTGCGCTGGAGCCACTGGCTGGTGGCGATGATCTTGTTGCCCACCGTCGTCGAGCGCGCGGTCCGGCGGCCGGCACCGCCGTACTCGTCCTCGTATTCGATCCCGTACTCCTCGCAGAAGGCCACCTTGTCGTCATCGTCGACTACGTCGCCGCGAGAGAGATCGAGCAACTCGTAGGCCTTGGCGTGCATCGTACAGACGTTGCCCTGCAGGGCCCGCGGGGACCGGTCGAGACGCTCGGCGAGACGCTCGCGGACCTCCGCGGCGGCCGCCCGCGTGTACGAGACCACCAGCACGTCGCGCATCTCGATCCCCTCCTCCGACAGCAGGTCCTCGACGCGGTCGAGCAGGGCCGTCGTCTTCCCGCTTCCCGGCCCGCCGAACAGCCGGGTCAGGTGGGTTCCGTCACCGGTACCGTCGCCGCTCATGAACCCGACCATGCACCCGGGAGGGATAAACTCGCTGGCTCCGTGCGCCGCTGTGGACGGGCGAACGACCGGGGCGATCGCGGCGATCGCGGGCTACGACTCCGGCCGCCAGCCACAGACCGAACAGGACGACGCGTCGGTGTCGTGGAGCGCCCCGCAGTCGGGACACTGGAGCTTGTTATAGGATCGATCCCAGCGTGTGGGTTCCGTCTCGTGACCGCGATCCGCGAGGAACTGATCGAACAGGTCGTCGCCATCGTCGCTGGGTGCCGACGCCATACACGCCATGGTATGGCATGACACCATATATGCTTGGTGGTGGTTCCGAGGGGCACTGTTCAGATTAGAGTTGAAGGATGAGGCGGTGCGATTTGCTAGTGCTCTA
>JBDGUC010000032.1:21142-31123 GCA_042216285.1 Haloferacaceae archaeon | reverse complement strand
GACCCCGCCGCCGCGCTCCCGGAACGCCAGGGCGCTCACCAGGCCGAAGATGCTGATGAACGAGAGCGAGGCAAAGGAGGTGATGCCGTCGAGGGTCCCGAAGAACGTGAACCCGGCGGTGAGGGCCCCGAGGACGAGCAGCGCGCGGACCGGTTCGCCGCCCTCCCGGCTGATCGTGGCGGGGAGGAAGTCCTCGGTCGCCAGCTGCGTCGAGAGGCGGGCGGCGCTGAACAGCGTCGCGTTGATGGCGCTGCCCGTCGAGAACAGCGCGGCCAGCGAGATGAGGAGGAACCCGATCCGTCCGAGGAACGGCCGGGCCGCGATGGCGAGGGCGGTCTCGGCGTGCCGTTTGATCTGTGCGGCCGGGACGAGATTCGTCGTCACCACCGCGACGACGATGTATAGCGCCGTCGCCACGGCGATGGAGACGTAGATCGCCCGACGGACGGTCCGTTCCGGGTCCTCGATGCTGTCCTGGTCGAACATCAGAAGCTCCCAGCCCTCGAACGCGACGAAGGAGATGGCCGCCGCGATGAGCGGCCCGGCGCCGAACTTCCCGAGTCCGAACCCGATGCGTCCGCGGGAGAACCCGTAGTACAGGCCGCCGAGGCCGAACACCAACAGGATGGCGACCTTGAGGGCCACGAGGACGTCCTCCGTCCGCCCGGAGGCGTGTGCGCCCGCCGTGTTCAGGCCGACGAACGTGGCGACCACGACGACCGACACCACCGGCCGGAGGGGGACGCCCGCGACGTGGTGCACCGAGACGAGTTCGGTGAAGTAGCCGCCGAAGGCGAACGCGTACATCGCCATCGTCCCGATGTACCCGAAGATGAACGTCCACCCGACCATCCCCCCGAGCTTCGTCCGGCCGGTGAACTGCTCGACGAACGTTATCGGCCCGGTGGGTTCGTCCGTGAGCGCGTTGAGCCGATTGAACGAGTAGCCGGCACACGCGGCGATGACGCCGGCCACGACGAACGCGAACCACGCGAGCGTGCTCGCGGCCCCGGCGACCACGCCGAGGACCGCGAAGATGCCCCCGCCGACCATGCCTCCGACGGCCATCGACACCGCCTCCGGCAGCCCGACAGTTCCCTCCGCCATGGACGGAGACGGTTCGGGCCGAGGGTTGAAAATACGATCCATCCGCAGACCGGACGCGACGCTCCGGGGGCGTCACGTCGGCATTCCAGCCGACCCGGCCGGGTCACCCGAAATACGCCGCCAGCCGCTCCCCGGCCTCGCTCGCCCGGGGCGTCACCAGCGCGAACCGGAGCCACTCCTCGCGGGCGTCGCCGAACGTCTCGCCCGGCATCCCCGCCACCCCGGCCTCGTCGATCAGTCGCTTCGCGTTCGCCATCGTCCCCGGGACCCCCTCGAAGCGCGCGAGCACGTAGAACGCTCCCTCCGGGGTCGTGTAGTCGGCCCCGGCGGCGTCGAGCGCGCCGGTGAACGCGTCGATGCGCTCCCGGAGCGTCTGCCGGACCGACTCGAAGTAGGACGGGCTGGTCTCCCGGAGCGCTCGGAGGACGGCCGCCTGGGCCGGGCGGCTCCCGGTCACGTTGACGAGCATGTGACGCGTCCGGACGGCGTCGACGAGCGCCGGCGGCACCACGGCGTAGCCCACCCGGAAGCCGGTGATCGCCATCGACTTCGAGAACCCCGTCGTGACGATTCGGCGGTCGGAGTCGACCGTCAGCGCGCTCTCGAACCGGCCGGTGTGGTCGAAGTGGTCGTACACCTCGTCGGCCACCAGGAGCGCGTCGTGCGCCTCGGCCACGTCGACCAGCGCCCGCACGGTCTCCCGGTCGTAGACCGCGCCGGTCGGGTTGTTCGGGCTGTTGATCACGAGCGCCGCCGTCTCGTCGCTCGCCGCCGCGCGGACGGCGTCGAGGTCCGGGTGGCCGTCGGGCCCGACCGGGAGCGTCCGCACGTCGGCGCCGAGCATCCGGGCCTTGCCGGGGTAGTAGGGATAGACCGGATCGGTGAGCAGGACCTCGCGTCCGGCGTCGCGCTCCAGCGCCCGGGCCATCGCCAGGTAGTTGGCCTCGCCCGTCCCGTTGGTGACGACCACCTGCTCGACGTCGACGCCGCGCCGGCGTGCGATCTCCTCGCGCAACTCCCGGAGCCCCTCGCTCGGAGGGTACTGGAACGTCTCGCTCCCGGCGTCGGCGTAGGCGTGAAGCCCCTCCCGGAGCGCCTCGGGGGGGTCCCAGTCGGGGTTGCCGCTCACCATGTCGATCACGTCCCGGTCGGCCCGCGCCGCGTACTCCATGACCCGGAAGAACATCGGCGTGTCGTAGTTCATGCCGTCCGTCTCGGGGGGCACGCCGTTGGCTCTTGTGGAACGGGGTGGATCTCCCCCGGCGGCTGCCGGTCGACCGGAGGGACAAGGTTTGTGCCACCCCCCATCGAGGGGGGCGGTATGAACAAGCGCGGCCACGTCCTGAACGCCGTCCTGCTCGTCCTCGGACTCGGCGTCGTCCTCGAACCGTCGCTCTCGATGGCGACGGGGAGGCAGGTCGCACAGCTCTCCCTCCCGGTCGTCCTCGGCGCGCTGTTTCCCGACGTGGACACCGCCTTCGGCCGCCACCGCAAGACGCTCCACAACCTCCCCGTCCTCGGGATCTTTCTGGCCTTTCCGATCGTCTTCGGCAACCTCCAGTTCGTCTGGATCGGCGTCGCCACCCACTACGTGCTCGACCTCGCGGGGAGCAAGCGGGGCATCGCCCTGTTTTACCCCTGGGAGCGCGAGTTCAACCTCCCGGTCGGCGTCGCCACGTCGAGCGACTGGGCCGACGCCGTCACCGTCCTCATCACGGCGGTCGAACTCGGCGCGCTCGCGCTGCTGGACTGGTATCTCGTCCCGCTGGGCGCGAACGCCGGCGTGACGGTGGCGGCCGCCCGGACGGCCCTCGGGCTCTAACGGCCTCGCTCCCGCGGCCCCGCCCTCCCGGGGTCAGTAGACGCTCACGTCGTCGAACCGTCCGTCGTACGCGATGTGGTCCGGGTGGGTCGGCGCCATCCCCGACAGCAGGACTCTGTCGACCTTCTTCCAGGTGTTCTCGTAGCCGAGGTGCGAGAACTCGAGGAGGCCGCGGACGCGGTGGCCGAGGCCGCTCCGGCGGAGGACCCGGCGCGGGACCTCCTCGTGGAAGGCGGCCACGAGGTCGGCCTCGTCGTCGATGGGGCGGTCGAAGGCCGTCCAGGCCTCGCCGACCGTCCGGCGGAGGTGGGCGTACGAGGAGCCGTATCCCGGCCGGTCGCTCGCCGCCGCGATCCGACGGCCACGCCGGTTCTGGTACGGGAGACACTTCGCGTTGTACGTCTCGACGGCGTCGACCGCGTCGACGTGGCGCCGGACGTCCCCGTCGTCCATGCTCATCGTCCCGAACGCGGGGTGGGGGACCAGCACGGCGGCGCCCTGTCGGCGGAAGGCCTCGACCGCGCCGGCGAGCGTGATGAAGTCGGGCACCGGGTCGGTCAGCCCCACGCCGAGGACGTGCTTGCGGTCCCGCCACGACCCTGCGAACACCTCGCGCGCCGGGACGACGAGCAGGTCGTCGTCGGAGAACGCGGCCGCCCGCTCGCGGATGGTCGGCAGGCGGGTGAAATGTGGGGCGTAGACCAGCACGTCGATCCCCCGGGCCTTGGCGCGCTCGACGACCCGGTCGTCGAGTACCTTCACGTGCGCGTCCACCCGCGTCGCGTCCGTCACGGGCGGACGTGGACGCACGTGGAAGTTAGCCGTTGCCCTTCCGGCCGAATCTGTCGGCGGACCGGGGCGTTTCCGGTCCCCCCCCGGGGTGGCGGGACGACACGTCCCGGGACCGGTCGCGCGGCCACGGGCGGCGGGGGCGCGGTCAGCGCTCCTCGGAGTCGAGGACGCGGATCTGGTCGCCCCGGACGGTGACGGGGATGGGGACGGTCGCCTCGTAGAGTTCGACGGTGACCTGATCCTTCGCCTCGTCGATGCGCTGGACCTGGGCCTTCTCGCCCTTGAACGGGCCGGCGATCAGTTCGACGATGTCGCCCTCGGCGATCCCCTCGACGTCCGGGGTCGGCGAGAGGAAATGTTCGACCTCGCTCATCGAGGAGGTGCCGGGCACGACGCTTCGCGCGTGGGGAATCTCGTCGAGCACCCGCTCGAAGACCGCCTCGTCGTCGGCCTCGACGAGGACGTAGCTCGTGAGCGCGTCGGGGGCGAGCACGGCGTGGATCTCGCGCTCCTCGCGGCTGGCGATCATGTCCGCGACGGTCCCCTCCTGGCTCGCGGTGGTCTTGACGGCGAAGATCGGCATCTCAGACGCCCCCGGGGACGAACGACATGATGGCGAAGATGAGGAAGCCGAGGAGGCCGACGAGGAAGATGCCCGCTCCCGCGACCTTCGACACCTGGGAGAACTCCTCCCAGGAGGGCGTACTCGCGAGTTCGAGCACGCGTCGATAGCTCGCGAGATCGTACTTGACGTCCATGTCGGCCGGGGGTTGGACGCCGAGCTTTTTTTATCTATTGGAAGGCGGGAGGGGCCGTCGGGCCGGTTCGGGGGACGGGCCCGCTACTCGACGTAGTCGATCTCCTCGCCGGCCCCGGATGCGGCGGCCTCGTCCTCCCGGCCGTAGATCTGCGGGGACTGGACGCCGGTCACGACGATCATCGTCCGCATCGTCCCGTCGAGGCTCTCGTCGACGGAGGTCCCCCAGATGATGCGGGCGTCGGGGTCGATCCGGTCGTAGATCTCCTCGACGACGCCCTCGGCCTCCTCGATGGCCATGTCCGAGCCGCCGGTCACGTTGACGAGCGCGGAGTTGGCGCCGGAGACGTCGACGTCCAGAAGCGGCGACCGGAGCGCCGACTTCACCGAGTCGTGGGCCTTGTCCTCGGAGTCCGACTCGCCCAGCCCGATCATCGCCACGCCGCCCCGCTCCATCACGGTCTTCACGTCCGCGAAGTCGAGGTTGACCAGCCCCGGCCGGGTGATGAGTTCGGTGATCCCCTTGACCGAACGCATCAGCACCTCGTCGGAGACCTTGAACGCCTGTCGCACCGGAAGCTTTCCGACGGAGTCGAGCAGGCGATCGTTGGGGACGACGATGACCGTGTCGGCGACGTCGCGCAGGCGCTCCAGGCCCGCCTCGGCGTTCGTCCGGCGGACCTCCCCCTCGGCGGTAAACGGCGTCGTGACGACCGCGATGGTGAGCGCGCCCGCCTCGCGGGCGGCCTGCGCGATGACCGGCGCGGAGCCCGTACCGGTGCCGCCGCCGAGCCCCGCGGTGACGAAGACCATGTCCGAGCCCTGGATGGACTCCGTGATCTCCTCCTGGCTCTCGATTGCGGCCTCCTCGCCGACCTGGGGGACCGATCCGGCGCCCCGGCCGCCGGTCCGCTCCTCCCCGATCAGGATCTTCGTGTCCGCCTCCACGTCGACGAGGTGCTGGACGTCGGTGTTCGCGGCGACGAGTTTCGCCCCCTTGATCCCCTCCTCGGCCATCCGGTTGACCGTGTTGCCGCCCGCGCCGCCACAGCCGACCACGGTGATGTTCGTCTCGAGATCCTGCAGGACGTCCTGGAGTTCCTCGTCGGTCATCTTCCCCGACGATCCGGAGTCGGCGGTCGGTCCCATCCCCGCGGGCCCGAGTTCCTCGGCTCCGTCGACGGCCCGAGTCCCATCCCCGGCCTCCTCGGCTTCGTCTATCGCGTCGTCGACGATCGAATCCATGATCTGCGCCTCCTTTTCGTGTCGAGGCTCATTATTGTTCCCCCTCTGTCATGCGTTCGTCTGACGCTGTTCTCGGGGCTGAAAGCGTGGAAATCTGGAGCCGACTCTTTCGTATCAGATGCTCGACTACCGGATCGGGAACCGGTCGATCCGTTCGGCGTGGACCTCGTCGGGCGTCACCCGGCGGCCGTCGACCTCGACGGGCTCCCCGTCGGCCAGCCGTCCGAACGCCGGCCCCTCGGGGACGCCACGCTCGCGGGCCCGCGCGGGGTCGAACCGCTCCGTCCGGGCGACCACCGCGCCGTCGCGGCGCTCGACCGCGTCGTACCCCCGTTCGAGGACGTCGACGAGCGCCGCGATCAGCGCGTCGGACGCCGCGTCCCCGCCGTCCCCGTCGTCGACGAGCGCCGCCCGTCCGCGGGGTCGCGTCCCCCCCTCGGTCGTCTCGAAGGCGTACGCGTTGGTGGCGACCGCCTCGCGGGTCGCGCCGGCGTCGACGCCCGCGGCGGCGTCGACCAGGGCCGCCGGGAGGGTGCGGACCGCAACCGGCGGGTCGGCCGGCGCGCCCGCCGCCGGACCGCCGAACCGCAGTCCCGCGTCGACGGTCGTCAGGGTCCCCTCCAGACGCTCGACCAGCGACAGCGGGACGCCGTCCGTCTCCCGCAGCCACGTCTCGCCGACGACCCGGCGGTCGAGCGACTCGACGGCCCGCTCCAGGTCCGGCCGGTCGCCCTCGACCAGCGCCAGGTCGGTCCCGCTCCGGTCGAACGCCCGCGCCAGTATCGCCCGGTTCGCGGTCGGGTCGCCCATCGCGTCGAGCGCCCAGTCGGCGCCGACGTGGCCGACGGCCCACCCCGTCTCGCGGAGCACCCGCTCACATCGCGGGGCGTAGTGGCCGCCCCCCAGGCCGACGACGGTCCGCGCGTCCGTCGGGTCGACCCCGCGCAGGTCGAGCACCGCCCGCGCGACGGCCCGCGCGCCGGCGGGGTCCTCCCACGCCGCCTCGTCGCTCCCCAGTTCCACGAACAGGGAGGGGACGTCGACGGCCGTGGGGCCGTGGTGGGTGCACTCGACGCCCACCCCGTAGCCCGGCGGAGCGTGCTCGTCGAGCGCCGCGAGGACCGCCTTCTGTGCGGCCGGCGCGGCCCGGGCGAACCGTCCCGGCTCGCCGCCGTAGTCGGCGGGGCCGAAGTTTCCCGTGTGGTGGGCCGTCAGGAGCCGTCCGGTCTCGCCGGCGTGGCGCGAGACGACGACGAGCAGATCCGGGTCGTCGAACGCCGCCGACGGGTCCTCGACGTCGACGTGGAGGGCGTCGAACGTCCGGAGTTCGAACCCGTCGGTCCGGCGGACCGTGCCGCCGCCGGTCTCCGGGGGCCGGTCGTCGTCCTCGCGGGTCGTCCACGACGCGAGGGCGAGCAACCGCTCGCCGATGTGCTCGGAGGCGCGGTCGGCCCGACTGACGACGACGGCGATCACTGCCGTCCGGTGGACGACCGGCGGGCAAAAGCCCGGCGAAGCCGCCGTCACCGCCCCGTTCGCAATTTTCAATCTGTTGAAACCTTTAATATATTAATAGACACAACTATCTATATTTAATCCGTGGAAAAACGGGTCTCCCGGAGTCGGAGGTGGGAAGTTGCAATTTCGGGGAATATGGAATTGTTTAACTATCCCCCGGTCAATGCATCCACCGTCATGTGGGATGTGCCACTCGTAGGCATACCTGGTATCGGCTCGCCCCTCCAGAACGGGGTCCTGTTGCTCCTGGCGTTTCTCACCCTGCTGGCCGGGGCGGAGGTCTTCACCAACGGCGTCGAGTGGCTCGGGAACCGACTCGGGGTGAGCGAGAGCGCGACCGGGAGCATCCTCGCGGCGGTCGGGACCGCGCTCCCGGAGACGATGATCCCCGTCATCGCGATCGTGCAGGCGCGGTTCGGGGGCGGGACGCAGGGGGCCGCCGACGCGGTGGGCGTGGGGGCGATCCTCGGGGCGCCGTTCATGCTGGCGACCATCGGCATGTTCCTGCTCGGCGCGAGCACCCTCTACTTCCAGCGGCGCCGCAGCAACGGCACCGACTTCCACTTCAAGGTGCAGGCCACCAAGCGGGACATCAGCTTCTTCATGGTCGGCTACACGCTCGCGTTCGCGGCCGCGCTCGTCCGGTCGCCGACCGTCTCGACGGTCATCGGTGCCGGCCTCGTCGGGCTCTACCTCCTCTATCTCTATCGCTCGCTCACCAGCGGCGAACTGGCCGAGGAGGAGGACATGGAGGACCTCATGTTCGGGAAGGTCCTCGAGAGCGGTCCCCGGGCCGCCGACGGCGGCCGCGACCACCGGAGCAACCCGCCGACGTGGCTCGTCCTCGCCCAGACGCTCTTCGCGCTGGGGCTCATCGTCGCCGGCGCCCACCTGTTCGTCGGCGAGGTCGAGTTCTTCGCCACCGAGGTGATCGGCATTCCGACGGCGGTGCTCGCGCTCCTGCTCGCGCCGCTGGCCACCGAACTCCCCGAGAAGTTCAACAGCATCATCTGGATCTCCCGGGACAAGGACACCCTCGCCATCGGCAACATGACCGGGGCGATGGCGTTCCAGGGGACGCTCCCGGTCACGCTCGGGATCCTCTTCACCTCCTGGAACCTCTCGCTGGAGTGGGGGACGACCGGGTTCCTCAACGGCCTGTCGGCCGTGCTGGCCATCGTCAGCGGACTCATCCTCTACGTCCGCACCCGCAACATCGACGACGGGCAGAACGAGGCCGTCATGAGCCCCTATCCGTTCCTCGTCGTCGGAGCCTTCTACGCCCTGTTCGTGGGAATCTTGCTCTATCACGTCTTCGCGCTCGGCGTCAGCGCCACCGGAGGTGCCCACTGAGGGGAGCGCCCGGCGGTCCCCGGCGGTCACGGTGGCCGCTCGCGGACGCCGACCCGTCGCCGTTCGTCGTCTCCCACCGTCTCGGCGCGTCCCGCGGATCCACCGCCGGATCCGCCGACGTTTTGTCCGTCCGCCGCGTCGCCGGTCCCATGCAGGTCTTCGGCCTCGTCGGCAACCCGGTCGGGCACTCGCTCTCGCCCCCGATGCACGAGGCGGCCTACGACGCGCTCGGGATGGACGCCCGGTACGTCACCTTCGAGCCCGCGCCGGCGGCGCTCGACCGCGCCATAGACGGGGCGGCCGCACTCGGCGTCGCCGGCCTCAACGTCACCATCCCGTTCAAGGAGGACGCCCTCGACCGCGTCGACGCGACGACGCTTTCCGAACGCGTCGGCGCGGTCAACACGATCGACTTCGGCGCCGATCCGCCCCGGGGCTACAACACCGATGTCGAGGGGGTTCGCCGGGCGTTCGCGCACCACGACGTCGGACTGGCGGGACGGGACGCGGTCGTGGTCGGCGCCGGCGGGGCCGGTCGGGCCGTCGCGTTCGCGCTCGCCGACGCCGGCGCCCGCGTCCACGTCGCCAACCGGACCGTCGAGCGCGCCACGGACCTCGCGGCCGCGCTCAGAGACTGGGGGGCCGCGGCGACGGCCGGCGGCCTCGACTCGCTCGACGACCGCCTCCCGGACGCGGACGTCCTCGTCAACGCCACCAGCGTCGGGATGGAGGCGGACGCCTCTCCCGTCCCGGCGGCGCTCCTCCACGGCGACCTGGCGGTGCTCGACGCCGTCTACGCCCCGATCGAGACGCGGCTGCTCCGCGAGGCCGCCGCCGCGGGCGCGCTGACCGTCGACGGCGCGTGGATGCTCCTCTATCAGGGCGTCGCGGCCTTCGAACGGTGGACCGGGCGGGACGCCCCCGTGGAGGCGATGAACGACGCGCTCCGGGCCCGGCTGTCGGACGCCTCTCACGGCTAAGGCCGTGGGCGTTCGCATCTCAGCGAGCGTTCCGGCCCTGAGTCCGGCCCCGCCGAACGTCGGCCGCCGCGTCCGTGACCGCTCGCCGCCCGTCGCGGTGGGCACGCGGCGTCGGCCCCCGAACCGCGCCGTTTTTTGTCGCCGGCCGACCTACCGCCGCCGATGTCGATACTCGACAGGCTCCTGTCCGCGCTCGGACTGGGGAGCGCCGACGACCGCGACGACCGGGAGCCGACCGTCACGGTCGAACACGAGCCCGACGCGACCGACGAGGCGGCGGTGAAAGGCGTCGATGCCGGCACTCCGGACGAACCGGGACCGTCCGCGACCGCCGACACGTCGGACGGCGAGGCGGAGGGCGTCGGCGCGGACGCCACGGACGAGGCGGGGGGCGTCGACGCGGACGC
>JBDGUC010000032.1:0-21042 GCA_042216285.1 Haloferacaceae archaeon | reverse complement strand
CGCGGACGCCACGGACGAGGCGGGGGGCGTCGACGCGGACGCGACTGTCGAGGCCGACGCGTCGGACGGCGAGACGGGGGGCGTCGACGCGGGCGCCACGGGCGAGGCGACCACGACCGGGGACTCCGGAATCCGGGACTCCCCCGTCGAGGAGGCCGAACCCGCCGCCGGGACCGCCGAATCGGCCGACGCGGGCGCCGACGCCGCCGAATCGGCCGACGCGGACGCCGACGAGGCGGTCGAGACCGTGAAGGGAATCGGGCCGGCGTACGCCGATCGGCTCGCGGAGGCCGGCGTCGAGACGGTCGGCGACCTCGCGGCGGCCGCCGCCGACGACCTCGCCGAACACACCTCGCTCTCGGCCAAGCGCATCTCCCGCTGGATCGACCGCGCACGGTCCCGCTCCGCCGACGAATGACCGGGACGGGGCGGTAGCGGAGGACCGACGATGGGGGAGTACCGCTATCACGTCGACGGCGCTCTCGTTCCGGCGGACGAGGCGACGGTGAGCGTCCGCGACCGCGGCTTCCGGTACGGCGACGCGGCCGTCGAGACCGTCCGGGCGTACGGCGGGACCCTCCTCGCGTGGGAGGACCACGCCGAGCGCCTCCGGCGGACCTGCGACCGGATCGCCCTCGACCCGCCGCCGGCGGACGACCTCCGCGGGCGGGTCGAGGCGACCCTGGCGGCAAACGACCTCGCGGACGCCTCCCTCCGGCTCTCGGTCACCCGGGGCGCCGACGACGGGGGGATCGTTCCCCGGACTGCCTCCGCGCCGACCGTGGTCGTGACGGTCCGCGACCTCCCGCGGGGCGGCGTGGAGGGGCCGCCGCCGTGGGAGGGTCCGGCGACGCTCCAGACCGTCAAGACCCGCCGGGTGCCCCCGGAGTCGATCCCGTCCGACGCGAAGACCCACAACCGCCTCGACGCCGTGCTCGCCGCCCTCGAACTCCGGTGGTCGGACGCCGACGAGGCCGTCATGCGCGACGCCGACGGCCACGTGGCCGGGGGGACGACGAGCAACCTCTTTTTCGTCGCCGACGAGGGGCTCTACACCCCGGGATTCGACGGCCCGGTCCTGCCCGGGGTCACCCGATCGATCGTGATCGACCTCGCCGAGTCGGAGGGGATCCCCGTCCACGAGGGGGCGAACACGCCGTCCGACCTCCGCGACGCCGACGAGGTCTTTCTCACGAGCACGACCCGCGAGGTGCGCCCCGTCGGGACCGTGGACGGCATCGACGTCGACGGCGGCCCCGTGACGCCGCTCCTCGCCGGACTCTACGACCGTTACGTCGAGGACCGGTGTTACCGCGACGGGGGAGCGGACGGGTCGGGGTCGGCCGGCGGGGTCGACGGGACGACGGACGAATGATCGTCGCCATCCCTCCCCGGGCGTCGGACGCCCCGGACGGCGTTCGGGTGGCGTTATCCGTTCCGACCGAGACGCCGCGGCGATGAGCGCCACGCCGATCGCGGCCGTCGACGAGGTGCCGACGGACTCGACGCTGGTCGTCACGCTCCGGGACGCCGACGGCACCGATCGGGAGGCCCTCCTCGTGCGGACCGACGGCGCGGTTCGCGCCTGGCTCAACTACTGCCAGCACCTCACCCACGTCACGCTCGACAAGGGCGACGGCGCGGAGATGCGCGACGGCGAACTCGTCTGTACGAACCACGGCGCGTACTTCGACGCCGACACCGGCCTGTGCACGCACGGTCCCTGCGAGGGCGCCTACCTCACCGCCGTCTCGGTCGGCGTCGAGGACGGCAGGGTGGTCCTGACCGACGACGGCTACGAGTTCGTCCGGCGGGGACCGATCGAGACCGATCCGGTCGACCGCTCCTCGACCTCGAACGTCGAGTTCTGAGGCTCAGGCCGAGTCCGCGACCTTCGCGTCGGGGACGACCCCCTCCCCGGTCCACCCCCGACGGCTGTAGTACTCGTCGAGGGCGTCCTCGAACCCGTCCAGTTCGAAGGGGAGCGTGTCGTCCGAGCGATCGAAGCCGCGCCGGTTGTTGAAGTGGCGTTCGAGTTCGACGATCCGGGCGCCGGTCTCCAGGAGCCGCTCGTAGTCGACCCCGAACAGTCGCCCCAGTCGCTCGTCGTCGACGTGGGCCTTCGAGAACTTGCAGATGACCGCCGAGTCGACGACCCCCTTCAGGTTCTCCAGTTCGATCAGGACGGGCACCTTCCCGTCGAGCCCCTCCGGCGGCACCTCGCCCTCGTACTCCAGGTTGTGGATCCGCGAGTACATGTGGTCGGCGCCGCGGTTGGCCGTCGCGTATCCGAGTCCCCGTCCGTGGAGGACCCGGCCGTCGTGGCCCGGGAACTCCAGGCCCTTCGTCGTCCAGTTCTCGACGCCCAGTTCGTCGTGAATCCGGTCGACGCCCTCGGCAAGCAGGTCGCCGATCCCCTCGCGGCGGGCGATCTTCTCGACCAGGTCGTGGATCAACTCGGAGTTGCCGAACTCGTCTTCGGCCTTCAGATACGCGCCGATCGAGACCCCGGCGCTGATCGTGTCGAGGCCGAGTTCGTCACACAGTTCGTTCGACTTCATCACGGAGACGACGTCGCCGACGCGGAGGTTGCTCCCGAACGAGAACACCGTCTCGTACTCCGGCCCCTCGGTTTCGAGCCCCGTCTCCTCGTCGCGGGTCGGAAGCTTGCACGCGAAGGCACAGACCGAGCAGGTCCCCCGCTTGTACTTCTTTTCCTCCACTGCGGCCCCGTTGATCCCCTCGACCCCCTCGTCGAAGGACATCCGTTCGAAATACTGGGTCGGCAGGGAGAACAGCTCGTTTTTCAGGTCGACGCCGGCCGTCGTCCCCTGCCGTTTCATGACGTGATCCTCCGTCGCGGCGTCGCGGTGGATCGCCTCCGCGACGGCCCCGTCGGGCAACTCGACCGGCCGTCGGCCGTCGCCCGCGAACGACACCGTCTTCACGTTCTTCGATCCCAGCACCGCGCCGATGCCGCCGCGGCCGAACGCCCGCGTGTCGGAGGTCATCAGCGACGCGTACCGCACCCGGTTCTCCCCGGCCGGACCGACGGTCGTCAGGTGTTCCCCGTCCAGGCCGTGGCGCTCGTCCATCGCCGCGGAGGTCTCGCTGACGGTCGCGCCCGCCAGGTCCGGCACCGGCTCGAACGTCACGTCCTCGTCGGTGACGTGGACCGCGAGGAGGTCGTCGCTCCGGCCGACGACCTCGACGCAGGCGTGGCCCGTGTCCGCGAAGTGCCGCGAGAGGAAGCCGCCGGCGTTCGACGACGCCAGCCCGTCCGTCAGCGGCGACAGCGCCGTGGCGTTCGTCCGGCCCGTGAAGCTCATCCGCGAGGTCTGGAGCGGGCCCGTCGAGAGGTAGACCCGGTTCTCGGGGCCGAACGGGTCGGCGTCGAACGGGATCCGGTCGTGGGCGAGTTTCGTCGCCACGCCGCGCCCGCCGACGAACGCCGACAGCGTCCCGTCTATTTCGGTCGTCTCCCAGCTCCGATCGGTCAGATCGATCGTGAGGAGGTCCCCCCGTGCGTGTAACATTGCTCCCACGCAGGGGCCCGCGGACCAAAAACGGTGGCGTCGGGGCGGGGGTCGAGGGGACGACGTGCGGGCGGTGGATTGTGAACTACGGTCGTTTCGCTCACCGCGTTCGCTTCACTCCCCGGTTCAAATCCACGCCGTCCCTCTCGCCGTCGATTCGTGCGGTCGCGGCGCGACGGGACGCGCCGCTCGAAACGAATCGACATCGAGAATAGCGGGAGGTGGATTTGAACCACCGACCTCCGGGTTATGAGCCCGGCGGAATCTCCTAGCTATCCCATCCCGCTACCGCAGACGAATCTCGGCGTGGTGTTAAGGGTTGTGCTTCGGCCGGCGTATGTCGGTTTCGGACGGCTCACCCGCCCGCGAGTCGCCAGGTGAACAGACACTCGGCCACGTAGTTCACGCCCATCGCCGCGCCGATGGCGAGGGGGCTGGCGGCGAGAAACCAGAGGTCGGTTCCGAAGACGACCAGGCTGATCGTCAGCTGCTGGGTGAGATACCAGTAGACGACCAGCTGGATGCCGACGCCGGTGGCGCGCACGAGGTGGGACCGTCCGAGGCGACCGAGAAACGCCCGCAGGCCGGACGCGCCCGCCTCCGCGAACGTCCAGTGCTCGTTGGCCAGGAACATCACGACGATGGCCGTCTCGGCGCTCGCGGCCTTGGAGAGGACCGGCGCCAGCCCGAGCCCGAGCTTCAGCGCGACGAGCACGGCGTTGTCACAGAGGGCGCCGAGGGCGCCGACGGACGCGAACTGTCCCATCCGGACGCCCGAGAGGAGCGCCGCGATGCGGTCGTCACTCATCGGTAGCGTCGGCCGCGAGTCGGTCGACCAGCGCCTGTGGCGGATCGATGCGCGACGCCAGCACCGCGTGGATCCCCTCCCCGCGGAGCCCGCCGGCCCGGTGGCGTGCGAGCGCCAGGCCCCGGGCGAGCCCCAGACTGGACCGCACCGGCGAGACGGTCGATCCGGGCCGGTCCTCCCAGCGCACCGGCACCTCGACCACCCGCCGCCCCAGCGCGCCGGTCACGGCCACCAGTTCGATGTCCCACGCGAACCCCGGCTCGTGGAGGTGACGCCGGACGGCCGCCCACGTCTCGGCCGAAATCGCCTTCGCCCCGCACTGGTAGTCGTACAGTTCCGTCTGCAGGACCCGGCGGGCGAGCCACGCGAAGCCGTCGCCCATGAACCGCCGGGCGAACGTCTGGTGGGCGGCGACGGTGGCGTCGGGATGCCGGCGCGACCCGACCGCGAGGGCCGCCCGACCGTCGCGGACGGGCGCGATCACGTCGGCCAGCGAGTCGGGGGGCGTGCTCCCGTCGGCGTCGGCGAAGGCGTAGACGTCGGCGTCGAGCGCCTCGAACCCCGCCGTCACGGCGGCCCCTTTCCCCCGCCGGCGGTCGACGGCGTTGACCGTCGCGCGGTCGGGAAGCGCCGCGAGCGCGTCGAGCGTCGCCGCCGTCGGCGCGTCGAGTTCCACGCGGACGGTCGCGGGGTCGATCCGGTCGACGAGCGCGCCGACGTAGGCGACGAGCCTGGCCGCGTCCGGTCGGTAGGCGGGAACGACGACCCCGACGCGTGCCATACCCACCCCTACTGGAACAGGAGCCTAAAAACCGTCCGGCTCGGCGGCCCGTCCGCGGCGGTACGGGCGACGGTCGACCCCCGTCGTCCCGCACGCGGTGGCGGGGACGGCGTCGGCCCCCGTTCCGGCCGATCCGTCCCCGATCACAAGGCGTATGACCGCCGCCCGACCCTACCCGGTCGATGGTCGCGTTCGGCCTCCTGGTCCGGTGGCTGGTGGTCTACGGCCTGCTCGCCGTCCTGGCACTTCCCCTCGCCGCCCGGCTGTTTCCCCGCCTCGACGGCCGCGGGGCCGGCCTCGCGCTCCCCCTCTCTCTCGTCGTCGTCGCCTCGGGGGCCTACTGGGTCGGTCACCTCCGATACGGTCCGGTCGCGTCCCTCGCCGGTCTCGCCCTCCTCGTGGCCGCGAGCGTCGCCGTCGCGCTGGACCGCGCGGCGCTCCGCGAGGGACGGCTGGCCCTCGCCCTCGACGTCGGTCCGGACGGCGACGTCGACCCCCGGGCGCTCCGGCAGGCGGCGGTCGTCTTCCTCCTCGGATTCGCTCTCGTCGTCTGGATCCGCGCGGTCGATCCCTCCGTCCACGCGATCGGCGGCGAGAAGTTCCTCGACTTCGGCCTGCTGAAGGCGCTGAACCGGGCCGACGCGCTCCCGCCGGAGGACATGTGGTTCGCCGGCAAGCCGGTCGCGTACTACTACGGCGGGCACATGATCGCCGCGACGCTCGGCGACCTGACGGCCACGCCGCCGCGCTACGCCTACAACCTCGCGCTCGCCGGCTACTACGGGGCGCTGGTCGCCGCCGCCTACGACCTCGCGGCGGCCGTCGGCGCGGCCCGGGGGACCGACCGGCGCCTGGCCGGCGCCGCCGCGGCCTTCCTCGTCGGCGGCGCCGCGAACCTCGTGCCGGCGGGGCGCCTCCTTCTCCGGACGTTGCCCCGGCCGCTCGCCCGTCCGATCGCGGGGGCCGTCGCCGGCGCCTCGGGGCAGACGACGGCCGCCGTACTCGCCGACGCCGGGCGGTTCTACTACTTCGACGCCTCGCGGGTGATCCCGGGCACGATCAACGAGTTCCCGCTGTTCGCGTGGCTGAACGGCGACCTCCACGCCCACATGATGGGCACCCCCTTTCTCGTGCTCGTCGCCGCGCTCGGCTACGCCTACTACCGGACGCCCGCGTCCGAGCGGCGGCGCCGGCGGGTGCTCGTCTTCGGGGCCGTTCCCGTCGTCGGCGCGCTCCTGGCGATCGTGGACACCTGGAGCTTTCCGACGGTCTTCGGGCTCCTGTGGCTCGCCGTGGCGATGGCACCCGCCCCGCCGCTGACGCTCCTCCCCCGCGTCGCACCCCTCGATCGCCTCCCGACCGAGGGGACGGCGGGCGAACTCGTCCGGCCGCTGGTCGCCCTCGCGGTCGCCGGCCTCGCGGCCGTCCCGGCGCTCGTGCTCGCCGCCCCCTTCCTCGCGGGCGCCGCCACCGCCGGCTCCCGGTCGCTCGCCCTCCTGGCCCCCGACGAGCGGAGCGCCCTCGGCCCGCTCCTGCTGGTCCACGGGCCGTTTCTCGCCGCCTTCTGGCCGTATCTGCTCTCGCGGACCGATGGGCGCCGGATCGCGCTCCTCGCCGGCGTCGCCGCCGCGACGGTCGCCGGCCTGGCGGCCCACCTCGCCGTCCTCCCGGTCGCCGGGCCGCTCCTCGTTCTGGGGTGGCTCGCGGGGCGCGTCGAGGACGACGCGGGCTACGAGACGGTCCTGCTGGTCGCCGGCGCCGGCCTGGTCGCGCTCGTCGAGGTCGTCTACCTCGCCGAACACGCCGGCCCCCTCCGGATGAACACCGTGTTCAAGGCCTACGCGCAGGTGTGGGTGTTCTGGGGGATCGGCGGCGGGGTGGCGCTGGCCACCTACGTGGCCGAGGCCGACCCCGCGGTGGGCAGTCGGCTTCCGCGCGTCTCGCGGCGCGGCGTGCGCGTCGCGTTCGCGCTCCTGCTCGTCGCCACGACGGGCGCCTACGCGGTCCAGGCCCTGCCCGCCCATGCCGCCGCCGGGCGCTCGACCCCGACGCTCGACGCGACGGCGTTCGTCGCCGAGCGCCATCCCGACGAGGCGCCCGCGATCCGGGCGCTCGACGGCGTCCCGGGGACGCCGACGATGGTCTCGGCGCCGGCGACGAGCCGTCCCGTCCCCGGGGGGTCGTATCCGGCCCCGCCCGGGATGTACGGCTGGAACTCCAGTCCGGCGGCGAGCCTCACGGGCGTCCCCACGGTGGCCGGCTGGCACCACGAGGTCGGCTACCGGGGCTCCGACCCGTATCTCGCCCGGGTGCGGGACGTCGACGCCATCTACACCAACGCGACCGGCCGGCGGCGGGCGCTCATGCGGGAGTACGGGGTCAGGTACGTGTGGGTCGGTCCCGCCGAACGCGCGCGCTACGGCCGCGAGACGTTCGGGTTCGCACGGATGCGGGGCGTCGAGACGTGGGTGCGGACGCCGACGGTGACGATCTACCGGGTCGATCCCTCGACGGTGTCGGTCGCGGTCGACCGCTAGACCGCCCGATCGCCCTTCGCCTTCAGGATCGTCAGCGCCTCGGCGTCGATCGAGTCGACGCCGAGCCAGTGGGAGACGAACTGGCGCTTCTCGAACGTCTCGCGCTCGTCCTCGGTGCCGATCGTACACCAGAGCTGGACCTCCTCGGGGCCGTGATAGTCGCCCTGGCGCTGGATGGAAAAGCAGATCCGCTCTTCGCCGTCGTACTCGATGACGGCGTCCTTCCGGATGCCGGGATCGCCGTGGACGATGAGGTGTTGCATGCCCGGCGGTTGCGCCGGTCCGGATTTGAAGCCTTCGATGGCCGGCAACCGACCGTTCGCCGAACCACGGATGGGAGGTGGAAAGGGCACGGACGGGGTGCGGTTCCACCCCGAACCTCCCGACGGCAGTGCCGCGCCGGCGGGGCATGGTGCCGTTGCGGCGGATCGGCCTCGGATGTGGTGGTATTTGAATCTTCTCTTCTCCCTCTACCGTACTGTTTGGGATTCTCCATCACAGGTGCCCGTCGAGACAGGTTATTCCGAATTTAGATACTGTTTGTCATTATCTGAGCCGTCGACCCCGTCCGCGCTCCCGGCGGTGGTCGGCCGGAGCGACGAGGGCGCCGTCCTCACCCGGCGGCCGAACGGGTCGACACCGCCGCCGCCCGCGTCGCCCGTTCCGGTTCCCCCGGCCCGGGCCGAGACCAAACGGGTTTTAACCGACGGCGGCGAAGACGCCCCAACCCATGCAGATGCCACGCCGGATGAACACGTACTGTCCCCACTGCGACGCCCACCACGAACACGAGGTGGAGAAGGTCCGCAGAGGGCGGGAGACGGGGATGAAGTGGGCCGCCCGGCAGGAGCGCCGTGGCAAGTCGACCATCGGCAACGCGGGCAAGTTCTCGAAGGTGCCCGGCGGGGACAAGCCGACGAAGAAGACCCACCTGAAATACCGGTGTTCCGACTGTGGCAAGGCCCACATGCGAAAGGGCTGGCGCGCCGGCCGCCTGGAGTTTCAGGAGTGAGCATGGCCGGAAGCTTCCACCGCGTCGCGTGTCCCGACTGCGGCAACGAACAGGTCGTCTTCGGGAAGGCCCAGACGGTCGTCACCTGCGCCGTCTGCGGGAGCACGCTCGCGCGCCCGACCGGCGGCAAGGCCGCGTTCACCGGCGACGTCACCGAAACCGTCGAGTCGCGCTAACTCCGAGGTGCGTCCATGAAATACAGCGGCTGGCCGGAGAAGGGCGAACTGGTCGTCGGCAAGGTCGACGAAATCGAGGACTTCGGGGTCTTCGTCGACCTCCAGGAGTACGAGGACAAGCGCGGCCTGGTCCACGTCTCCGAGGTCGCCTCGGGGTGGATCAAGAACGTCCGCGACCACGTCACCGAGGGCCGGACGGTCGTCGCGAAGGTGCTCGACGTCGACAGGGACGCCCAGCAGATCGACCTCTCGCTGAAGGACGTCAACGAGCACCAGCGCAAGGAGACGATCCAGGACTGGAAGAACGAGCAGAAGGCCGACAAGTGGATGCGGATCGCGTTCGGCGAGGACGTGGCGGACGAGACGTACGCGGCCGTGGCCAACGCCCTCCTCGTCGAGTTCGAGAGCCTCTACGACGCCTTCGAGGCGGCCGCGATCCACGGCACGGAGGCGCTGGCCGACGCCGACCTTGACGAGACCGAGCGCGAGGCCATCGTGGAGACCGCCCGCCGGAACGTCTCGGTCCCCTACGTGGAGGTGACGGGCTACGTCGACCTGCGCTGTCCGTCCGGTGACGGGGTCGACCGCATCAGGGAAGCGCTCCACGCCGCCGAGGGGAACGGCGACCTCCCGGACGAGGTCGACCTCTCGGTCTCCTACGTCGGCGCCCCCGAGTACCGCATCACGGTCCAGGCGCCGGACTACAAGACCGCGGAGGCCCAACTGGAGCACAGCGCCGACCGCGCCCGGGAGGCCATCGAGGCCGGCGGCGGCACGGCGACGTACCACCGCGAGCGACACCGGGACGGGGAGTGAGGCGTGACCCGGTCGGACGTGCGGGTCTGTTCGGCGTGGCGCGACCGGCACGACCGGCCGGTCTACACGCTCGGCGAGACCTGTCCGGACTGTGGCGCCGTCGCGGTCAACAGCGCCCCGGCACCGTTCGATCCCGCCGACCCGTACGGGAAGTACCGACGCGCTCTTAAGCGGCGGGACCGCGGATAGCCCCATGGAGGGCATCGAGACCGAGGTCGTCTCCGACCCGTCCCTCGACGACCCGGTTCTCGTCGAGGGGCTCCCCGGCGTCGGACACGTGGGGAAGCTGGCCGCCGAACACCTGCTCGAGGAGTTCGACGGCGAACTCGTCCGGCGGGTCTACGCCGACGACTTCCCGCCCCAGGTGGTCGTCGAGGACGACGTGGCCCAGCTCGTTCACGCCGCCTTCTACGCCGTCGACGCCGGCGGGCAGGACCTGCTCGTGCTGACCGGCGACCACCAGGCCGGGAGCGCCGCCGGCCACTACCGGCTGACCGACGCCTTCCTCGACGTGGCGGCGGCGTTCGGCGTCGAACGGGCCTACGCGCTCGGCGGCGTCCCGACCGGCGAACTCGTCGAGGAGTACAACGTCGTCGGAGCGGTCACCGACCGGGCGCTGGTCGACGACCTGGAGGCGGCCGGCGTCGAGTTCCGGGACGACGAGCCCGCCGGCGGCATCGTCGGCGTCTCCGGGCTCATCCTCGGGCTGGGGGCGCGCCGCGACCTCGCGGCGGCCTGTCTGATGGGCGAGACCAGCGGCTACCTCGTCGATCCCAGGAGCGCCCGGGCGGTGCTGGAGGCGCTCCAGCGCCTGCTCGGCTTCGAGGTCGACTTCTCGTCGCTGGAGGACCGCGCCGAGGAGATGGAGGAGGTCGTCGGCAAACTCCAGGAGATGCAGGAGGGAAGCGCCGTCGCCGACGACGACCTCCGGTATATCGGGTGACCGGCCGGCGGCGAGGGGTTCTTTATCGACCGCATCCAACCGGGAGCCGTGTCCCCCGAGTGGCTCGCGGCGCTTCCCCCCTGGCTGCTCGCCGGGCTGGCGCTCGGCCTGGCCGCCGCCGTCGCGGTCGCCGGCCTGTTCGTCGTCGGCGACAGGCTGTTTCCCGCCACGCCGGTCGACCGGACGGCGCGCACCGACGGCACCGAGCGGCGGCGAGCGGAGATCCGCGCGTACCTCCGCGCCATCGACGAGCCCTTCGTCGAGGACCGCGAGGTCGAGGGCCGGCGGGTCGACTTCTACCTGCCCCGGCGAGAGGTCGCCATCACCTTCGACGCCCAGGCCTACTTCCGGCTGGAGTCCGCCGGCGTGCGCGCGGTCCTCTGTGAACACGAGATGCCGGGCTGGCAACTCGGCCGGCGCCTCCCGTTCGAGACGCCGGACCTCGGCGCGGCCCACACGGCGCCCGACCCGGTGGTGGCGGCCTTCTCCGAACTCGGACTCTCGCCCGACGCCGACCGATCCGAGGTGCGGGCGGCCTACCGCGAGCGCGTCAAGGACGTCCACCCCGACCAGGGGGGCGACAGCGAGGCGTTCAGGCGGGTCCGCGAGGCCTACGCGACGGCGCGCAACCACGCCGACTGAACCTCCGGTCGCAACCTCCATACCCCCACCCGCTCTCCCTCCGCGCGTGTCGACCGTCGCGTTCGGCGACTGCCGCCTGGGGTTCGCCGACCGGGCCTGTCACCTGCCCGCCGCGGACGCCGTCGTCGTCGCCGACCTGCACCTCGGTCGGACGGCGGGCCCGGACGTGGCCTGGCCGCTGGACGGGCGCGAACGCGACGACCTCCGGGCGCGACTCGGCCGCGCGCTCGACCGGTTTTCCCCTGCGACGGTCGTCTTCGCGGGCGACCTGCTCCACCGCTTCGGCGACGCCTCGGCGCGGGCGACGGCGGGTCTGGACGCCCTGGCCGGTGCCTGCCGCGACGCGGGCGCCCGACCGGTCCTCGTCGCGGGCAACCACGACGCCGTCCTCGGCCGGGCGTGGGACGGTGTCGTCCACGACGAGTACCGTCTCGCCGACGGGACGGTCGTCGGTCACGGCCACGAGGAGCCGACGGCCGACGCCCCGCGGTACGTCGTCGGCCACGACCACCCGGTCATCCGCATCGAGGGACGACGCCGACCCTGTCTGCTGTACGGACCGGGTGTCTACCGGGGGCGCGACCTGCTCGTGCTCCCGGCGTTCACGGCGCTCGCCCGGGGCGTCGCGGTACACGGGATGCGCGCCGACGACTTCGACTCGCCGCTGGTCCGCGACGCCGACGCGCTCCGGCCCGTCGTCCACGATCCCGACGCCGACGAGGCGCTGGCGTTCCCGCCCCTCGGCCGGTTCCGCGGGCTGCTCTAGCTCCGCGCCCCAATCCCTTAGCCGGTGCGGGCCGTGTCCCCACGCGTCATGCTCGCCGCACGGCTCCACGCGTACACCGACGAGATGGGCGACGCGCTCTCGCTCGACGACGTATCCCGGCCGACGGTCGACCGGTCCGACGACGTGATCGTCGAGGTGGAGGGCGCGGGGTGGTGTCGGACGGACAACCACATCATCGAGGGGATGTGGGCCGACTACGTCGCCCAGGACCTGCCGATGACGCTGGGCCACGAGAACGCGGGGACGGTGGTCGAGACGGGCGACGAGGTGCGGACCGTCGACCCCGGCGACCCGGTGATCTGTCACCCGGTCACGACCTGCGGGACCTGCCGGCCCTGTCGCCTGGGCGAGGACATGTACTGCGAGAACCTGACCTTTCCCGGCCTGACGACCGACGGCGGGTTCGCGGAGTATCTCCGCACGTCCGAGCGGTCGGTCGTCCCGCTGTCCGCCGACGTCGACCCCGCGACGGTCGCCCCCCACGCCGACGCGGGCATCACCGCCTATCACGCGGTCAAGAAGGCGGTCGCCGAACTGAACCCCGGCGACCACGCTGTCGTCGTCGGCGTCGGCGGCCTCGGACACATCGGCGTCCAGTGTCTCGACGCGATGTGTGCCGCCGAGCTCACCGCGGTCGACCCGAAGCCGTCGTCGCGCGACCTCGCCGTCGAGTTCGGCGCCGACCACGCCGTCGATCCCTCGACCGCGGACGTGCCGGCCGTCGTCGACGACCTCACGGACGGGACCGGCGCCCGGCAGGTCCTCGACTTCGTGGGTGCCGACGAGACGACGGCGCTGGCCCCCGAGATCGTCGCCGCGGGTGGCGACCACCACGTCGTCGGCTACGGGGGGCACGTCCACCAGCCGTCCCAGGCGCTCGTCGACGGCGAGTTCTCCTTTCGCGGGACGCTCGTGGGGCGCTACGCCGAACTGCAGGAACTGATGGCGCTGGTCGAGCGCGACGCGGTCGAACTCCGGACCGAGCATTACGACCTCTCCGAGATCAACACGGTCGCCGAGCGCCTGGCGCGCGGCGAGATCGACGGGCGAGGGGTTATCACCCCGCCGTGAGAACCCGGGGACAGTGACCTCCGACGACCCGGTCCGCGTGCTCGACGCCGACGGTCGGGTGACCGACGCGGACACGGTCCCCGACCTCGACGACGAGACGCTGGTCGACATCCACCGCGACATGCTGCGTGCCCGCCACCTCGACGAGCGGGCGATCAGTCTGCAACGCCAGGGCCGGATCGGGACCTTCTTCTCCTGTGCCGGCCAGGAGGCCGCGCAGGTCGCGTCCACCCACGCGCTCGCCGCCCACGATCCGATCTGTTTCCAGTACCGCGAGCACGGGGCGGTGGTCGCGCGCGCCGGCGCCGATCCGGACCCGCTCGCCGGCTACCTCTCCTACTGGATGGGCCACGCCGCCGGCAACGCGGCGCTGGCCGACCTCGACGTCTTCCCGCTGAACGTCGCCATCGCCAGCCACATCCCTCACGCGGTCGGGATGGCGTGGGCCGCGCGGGTCCGCGGGACCGGCGACGTGGTGGCCTGCCACTTCGGCGACGGCGCGACCAGCGAGGGGGACTTCCACGAGGCGCTGAACTTCGCGGGCGTCGTCGACGCCCCCTCGATCCTGGTCTGTCACAACAACGGGTGGGCCAGTTCCCACCCCTCGGCGGCCCAGACCGCGAGCGACACGTTCGCCGCCAAGGCCGACGCCTACGGCTTCTGGGGCGTCCGCGTCGACGGGATGGACCCGCTGGCGACGTACGCGGTGATCGAGCAGGCGGCCGACAAGGCCCGGAACCCGGGGCGCGGCGAGCGGCGACCGACGCTGGTCGAGGCCGTGAGCTACCGCCTGGGCGCCCACGCCACCGCCGACGATCCGACCGTCTACCGCGACGAGGAGGAGGTGGCGCGCTGGCAGGAGCGCGACCCGATCGACCGCTACGGGACCTTCCTCCGGGAGCGAGGCCTGCTCGACGACGAGCGCGAGGACGCGATGGACGAGGCGGCCCGCGAGACCGTCGCGGCGGCCATCGAGCGCGCGGAGCGCTACGATCCCGACCCCGAGGAGCTCTTCGATCACGCCTCCGCCGACCTCCCGCCGGCCGTGCGGCGGCAGCGCGAGGCGTTCGCCGCGATTCGGGCCGAGCACGGCGACGGGGCCTTCCTGCGCGACGAGGGGCCCTGACGGCCACGGATCGGCGGCGCCCCGGTCGCGCCCGGCCTCACTCCCCCAGGTCGGCGCGGACCGCCGTGGCGGCCTCCCGGCCGCTCCGCATCGCGCCCTGGATCGACGACCAGGCGGTGTAGTCGCCGGCGAGGTAGACCGGCCCCGCCGGGTCGCGGGCGTCGGGCAGGCGCTCGTGGATCCCGGGGGGCTGGGCGAACTGGGCGAACCGGATCCGGTCGGTCGCCAGGGGTTCGAGGTGCGACGCGCTCCGCTCCGGATACCACGCGTCCAGCGCGTCGCGCGTCGCCGCCGCGAGGTCGTCGTCGGACCGGTCGAACGCCGCATCGCCGAGGAAGGTCGCACAGAGCAGTTCGCGGTCGGCGGGGGCGTACTCCGGCGCGACCTCGGAGAGGGGCACGAGCGCGTTCGGCGACGGTCCGTCGGCGTTGAGCACGATCTTCCGCCCGGTGTCGAGCGCGCTGTGGGCGGGGAAGGCGTAGTGCTGGGTCACACAGCCCCGCCCCTCGGTGGGGATGGCCTCGACGCCCGTCAACTCCCGGGCGGCGGGCGGGTCGGTCGCCACCACCGCCGCGTCGGCCCGGTACCGGCGGTCGGCCGCGACGACGACGCCGTCCCCGGACCGATCGACGGCGGTCGCCCGCTCGTCGGTCAGGACCTCGGCACCGGCCGCCCGGGCGCGGCGGGCCAGTTGCTCGGGGATGGCGCCCATCCCGTCGGCCGGCAGGGCGGCGGTCCCCTCGCTCAGCATCCGGAAGGTGAACTCGAAGACCCGCTTGGAGGTCCCGAGCGAGCGGTCGAGGGTGATCCCGCCGTAGAACGGCGCGACGAAGCGGTCGACGTACCGGTCGGAGAACCCCCGCTCTCGCAGGTACTCGCGGATCGTGGCGTCCGGTCCGGCGAAGACGTCGGCCTCGGAGCGCCCGCGCAGGTCGCGCCGGAGCAGGAGCGTCCGGAGCTTGTCGCTCGCGGGCACCTCGGGGGTGAGGATCGACTCGACGGCGGCGCGCGGGTCGCGCAGGGGATCCGCGAGGGTCGAGCGCCGGTCCCCTCTCGCGATCACTGCCCCCGGCCGAAATCGGCGGAGGGCGAGCGCGTCGAGGTCGAGTTCCCGCCGCGCGGCGGGGTAGGCGGGACAGAAGACCTGGAACCCCCGGTCGAGCGTGAAGCCGTCCCGCTCGCGGGTCCGCACCCGGCCGCCGACGGTCCCCCGTCGCTCGACGACCGTCACGTCGGCGCCCGCGTCGGCGAGGCGGCGCGCGGCGACCAGCCCCGCCAGTCCGGCGCCGACCACGACGACCGACCTCCCGTCCATGAACGGTCGGTCGGGCCGGAGGGCCATAGTCCCCCGCGGTCCGCGCGTGTCGACGGGAAGGGCTTAGTCGCTCGCGCCCCGCCCGCGACCATGGAGACGACGCCGGCGTTTCGCGGCCTGGAGTGTACGGCGTGCGGGGCGGTCCACCGGGCCGAGGTCGGCCGCTGTCCGGCCTGTGGCGGCGCGCTCGACCCGACCTACGACCTCGCGGCGATCGACGCCGACCCCGGCGACGCGGCCGACGGATCGACGTGGCGCTCCGGCGCCGCGCTCCCGTTTCCCGACCCGATCACCGCCGCGGAGGGCGGAACGCCGCTCGTGGACGCGCCCGCGCTGGCCGACGAACTCGGGGTCGGGCGGGTCCTGCTGAAAGACGAGGGGCGCAATCCGACGGGATCGTTCGTCGACCGGGGGATGGCGCTGGCGGTCACGGCGGCCGCCGCGACGGGGCGCGAACCGCTCGCGCTCGCGGCCGCGGGCGACGCCGGCCAGTCCGCGGCCGCCTACGCCGGCCGGGCGGACCGGCGCGTCCGCGTCTTTCTCCCCTCGCGGTCCCCCTTCTCGGCCAAGGCGATGGTGAACGTCCACGGCGGCGAGATGCGCGTCGTCGGGGGGCGCTACGCCGACGCCCGCGCGGCGCTCGAGGAGGAACTCGTCGCCGAGCCGTGTCCCCTCGGGGCGTTCGACTCGCCGTACCGCCACGAGGGGGCGAAGACGATCGCCCACGAGGTGGCGGCGGCGCTCGACTGGACCGCGCCCGCCGCCGTCGTCGTTCCCGTCGGCACGGGGGAGGCGCTCGTCGGGATCGAGAAGGGCTTTCGGGAACTCGACGACCTCGATCTGATCGACGCGCCGCCGCGCCTCGTCGCCGCCCAGGCGACCGGCTGTGCGCCCGTCGTGCGGGCACACGAGCGGGGCCTCGACGCCCCCGACCCGATCGAGCATCCGGACACCATCGCCGGCGAGCTGGAGATCCCCGATCCGCCCGGCGGCGCGCTCGCGCTCCGGGCGCTCGACCGGACGGACGGCGACGCCGCGGCGGTCGGGGACGACGACCTCCTCGAAGGGGCCGTGGCGACGACCGCCGGGACGGCCGTCGAGGTCGGGGCCGCCGGTGGCGTCGCGGCGGCCGCGGCGTGGGACCTGGCCGACTCGTTCGACGCCGACGCCGACGTCGTCCTCCTGAACCCCGCCGCGGGGCTGAAGACGCCGGACGTCCTCCGCAGTCATCTGATGGGCCAGGGCGTGTGAGCGACGACTCCGGCGAGGGCGCCGACGGACGGCGACGGCGCGACCGGGCGACTTTTGCCCGTCTCGACGCGTCGGTCCCACATGGCCGTCGGGGTCTCGCTGCTCGCGGGCGTGGTCTTCGGGCTGGCGCTCGCCGCTCCGCCCGGGCCGATGAACGCGGTGATCGCCGAGGAGTCGGTGCTCCGGGGCTGGGGCGCGGGCGTCCGGGCCGGCCTGGGCGCGATGAGCGCCGACGCCGTCTTCTTCGTCCTCTCGTGGCTCGGGGTCGCCGCCGTCGTCCAGCGGGCCCCGACGGTCCGGGCGATCATGGTGCTCGTCGGCGGCGCCCTGATGTGGTATTTCGCGTACGGCGCGGCCCGAAACGCCCTGACCGCCGGCGGGTCGTTCGCCGCGAGTCCGTCGACCGCGGACCCGCTCCCGGAGCCGGCCCCCGACGGCGACTCCGCCCTCGCCGACTCGCGGGGCTTTCGCAGGGCGCTGGCCCTGGCGCTCACGAACCCCTACCAGATCCTCTTCTGGCTCACCGTCGGGGTGAAACTCCTGGCGCCGGGCCGGATCGACGTCCTCGCGCACGCCCCGTACGTCGGCGCGCGACTCGCGGGCGCCCTCGTCGTCACGACGGGGAGTCCGGCGCTCCTGCTCGGCCTCTTCGGCGGCATCGCCGTGTGGGTGACGGGGTTCCCGGCGGCGCTGGTCGCGGCCGGCCGCCGCGTCGACGCGTTCGCGCCCCTCGTCGCCGGGGCGAGCGCGCTGGTGCTCGCCGGCTTCGGGACGCTCTTTCTGGTCGACGCCGTCGGCACCCTCGCGGGGCTCTGAGGACGGACAGACGTATCACCCCGGGCGTTCACGTCGGGGTATGTTCGACAAGTCCACGTGGATCAAGCTCCCCCGGAACGTGGTGGTCGGGCACGGGGTACTCGACCGCCTCGGGGACGCGGTGGCCGACCTGGCGGTGACGGGCCGGCCGCTGGTCGTCACGAGCCCCACGCCGGACGACATCGCCGGCGACCGGGTGCGGGCCGAACTCGGACGGCTCGACGCTCCGCCGGTGACGGTGCGCGTCGAGCGCGCCCGCTTTGCCGCCGTCGATCGGGTGGTCGAACGCGCCCGGGACGAGCGGGCGGGCGTGCTGATCGCGCTGGGCGGCGGCAAGCCGATCGACGTGGCGAAGATGGCCGCCGACCGGCTCGGTCTGGGCTTCGTCTCGGTGCCGACCGCCGCGAGCCACGACGGCATCGTCTCCGGGCGCGCCTCGATCCCCGAGGAGGACACCCGGCACTCGGTCGCCGCCGACCCGCCGCTGGCCGTCGTCGCCGATACCGAAATCCTCGCGGCGGCGCCCTGGGAGCTGACCACCGCGGGCTGTGCGGACATCGTCTCGAACTACACCGCCGTGACGGACTGGCAACTCGCCAGCCGGCTCCAGAACGTCCACTACAGCGAGTACGCCGGCGCGCTCTCCCGGATGACCGCCGAACTGCTGGTGGCCAACGCCGACTCCGTCCGCCCCGGGCTGGAGGAGTCGGCCTGGGTGGTGGTGAAGGCGCTCGTCTCCTCGGGGGTTGCGATGTCCATCGCGGGCTCCTCGCGGCCGGCCAGCGGCGCCGAACACCTCTTTTCCCACCGGCTCGACCGGCTCGCGCCCGACCGCGCGCTCCACGGCCACCAGGTCGGCGTCGGCTCGATCATCGCCGCCTACCTGCAGGAGGGAAGCGAGGGGGAGTGGCGGGCCATCCGCGACGCGCTCGACAGCATCGACGCCCCGACCACGGCGGCCGACCTCGGCATCGACGGCGGGACGGTCGTCGAGGCGCTCACCACCGCCCACGAGATCCGCGACCGCTACACCATCCTCGGCAACGGCATCAGTGAGCCGGCAGCGCGCGAGGCCACGCGCGTGACCGGCGTCATCTGACCGGCTGACCGCTCACCCCTGATCCCCCTCCGACGAAGGGGGGATTTTTGAGCCGTCCCGTCGAGCGCCCTACGAATGCACGTCGCGGTCGTCTCGATGCGCACGAGCCAGTTGTGCGAGACGGACGCGACCGTCCGCACCCGTCGGCTCGTCGAGGGGCTCGCGTCCCGCGGCCACGACGTGACCGTCCTGTGTGCCCAGTGGTGGGACGGCGACCACGACCGCTTCGAGCAGGCCGGCGTGACCTACCGGCGACTCGTCCGGTCGCCCGCCGCCGGGACGTTCGCCGCCAGGCTCCCCCGTGCGCTTCTCGGCCTCGGCGTCGGTCGCGGCGCCGGCGTCGACGTGGTCCAGGCCTCGAACAGCCCGGCGGTGGCCGTCCGGGCCGCCCGCGCCGCGACCCGCCCCCTCCGCGTGCCGCTCGTCGTCGACTGGTGGGACGACCACCCGACCGACGGCCCCGCCGCGCGCCGCCGGGCCGCCCGGGCGCCCGACGCCATCTTCGTCCCCTCGCGCCTGATCGGCACCCGGGTGCGCGAGCAGGGGGCGACCGAGGAGGTCGTCGAGCGGATCCCCGAGAGCATCGACATGGATCTGGTCCGCGAGGCGCCGGTCGACCGGCGCGCCGACGTCGTCTACGCCAGGCGGCTGGACGCCGACGCCAACGTCGAGAGCTTCCTGCTCGGGCTGGCGGAGCTCAGAACCCGCACCTGGCGGGCCGTCGTCGTCGGCGACGGACCCGCGCGCGCCGAGGCGGAGGCGGCCGCGGCGGACATGCGCATCGCCGACCGCGTCTCCTTTCTCGGCGACCTCTCGCCCCGCGAGTTCGTCCCGATCCTGAAGGGGGCACACCTCTTCGCCCAGACGGCGACCGACGAGCCGTTCGCCACGGAACTCCTCTGGGCGCTCGCGTGTGGCTGCGTCGGGCTGGTCGAGTACCAGGCCGGATCCAGCGCCCACGAACTCGTCGAGGGGCGCGAGCGCGGCGCCCGGGTGACGAGTCCGGAGGAACTCGCCGACGAGATCGTCGCGTCGGCCGGCCGCCCCCGCCGCGCCGTCGACGAGTCCTTCGCCGACTACGACCACGACGCGGTCCTCGACCGGTACGTCGCGGCCTACCGGCGCCTGACCGGCGGGACGTGACCGTCCGCGCCGCCGGCGCTCGCCGACTCCGTACCGCCGGTCGTCTCCCCGCCACCGCCACGGTCGTCCCCCGTCGCCTGACGGCATCCGTCCGCGACGCCGACGCCGTTTCGTCGCCGTCCGCGGCGGTCGATCGCGGACCGTCGCACGCGACGGGAACGGTCCTGGTGCCCCGTGACTCGTTTCCCACCTTCCGCTTCCGGTCGACGCCGACGGAGCGGGCTCACCTCGTGACGCTGACGTAACATCGAACGTCAACGACTCGTCGCAATTGCGGGCTACATCGCGTCAGGAGCCCGTTTTCCGAGCATCGTCCCGGGTCGGTCGGAGCGTCTGACACTCGTCTAACCGGACCACAAAGCATTTATTACGACCTTCGTTTGTGTACCCTGTACCCCTACCCAGAGACGACCTTGCCGTTGCGGTGCGGCGAGCGACTCTCGAAGTTCGGCACGAAAGGGCTGGACGGCCAGTCCGGGAGTGTCGGTGTGAAAGCAACCAAACCAAACCATGACAGAATCCATGTCAAAGGCGCGTGCGGTGCTCCTCGCGTTCGTGATGGTGTCGTCCGTAATGGTCGGCACGATCGCGTTCACGGGGGGTGCTGCTGCGGCTAGCGGTGGGTCGTTCACCCAGTTCACGAACACCACCGTCGACGAACAGACGACACAAACGCACACGGTCAGGTTCACCGCCGATGACACCGACTCTGACACGAATACGAACACCTTCATACTGACGCTACCCGACGAGGGCAACATCAGCGGAACGCCCACGATCAACACGCTCACGGCGAACGGGAGCGACATCTCGGGCTCCGCAACGACGAGCCTCAACGACCCCGACGGAGACGGGTCGAGCGAGGAGGTCGTCGTGACCGTTCCGGACGGCAACAACACCGGGACCACGAACATCGTGGCCAACCTGTCGGTGGACGTCACGTGGGCGAGCGTCACCAGCGACGCCAGTCGCACGGCTCAGGGGACCTTCACGGACGACGCCGGGAGTGTGTCGAACTCGCAGTCCATCACGATTAACGACGTCACCGGTCCGGGCGGCGCCACTCGCGCCGGCACCGGCGGTACCGGCAGCTTCGACACGAGGAACGGCACGGGGACCATCTATCCGGGCGCCATCGTCTTCCAGGGCGAGGGCGACATCAACTTCGCTGGTGACCTCTCAA
>JBDGUC010000017.1:0-31696 GCA_042216285.1 Haloferacaceae archaeon | reverse complement strand
GCGTCAAGGCATATATGCCAGAGGACAGCGGCGGCATGGCGGGGAGACGGCGGGAGTTCCTGAAAGCGGTGTCGGCGACGGCGGGGGCGACGCTCGTCGCGGGTTGCTCGGGCGGGGGCGGCGGGGAAAGTAGCGGCGGAGAAGGGACGACGGGCGGCGGCAGTTCGGGTGGCAGCAGTTCGGACGGTGGCGACAAGCACGGCGGGACGATGACGTTCGCGCTGGGCGACTCGCCGCGGAACCTCTCGTACTGGCAGTCCTACGACACGATCACGAACAACCTCACGACGCAGATCTGGGACAGCCTGCTGGAGTACAGCGAGCCGGACATGAAGCTGACGCCGGCGCTCGCCAAGGACTGGAAGACCGAGGACAAGACGACGTTCGTCTACAACCTCCGCGAGGGGGTCACGTTCCACGACGGCAGCGAGATGACCACCGACGACGTCATCGCCAGTGCGAAGTTGACCCAGCGGGACGAGGCGAAGTCCCCGCTGGCGTGGATGTTCGACTCCGTGGACTCGTTCGAAAAGGTCGACGACCACACGCTCAAGGTCAACCTGACGGAGCCGGACGCGGCGTTCCAGTTCGTCCCGGCGACCACGGCGTGGTGTATCGCTCCCAAGGCCCAGATCGAGAAGAAGGGGACGGACCTGGCCCAGGACCCGGTCGGAGCCGGACCGTTCAAACTCGACGAGTGGAAGAGTGGCAACTACGTCAAACTCGTCCGACACGACGAATACTGGGACGACGACCTGCCGTATCTCGACGGGGCGCGCTTCGAGATCGTCCCGAACGGCACCGGCCGGATCACCGGGATGAAAAACGGGGACTACGGCGGCACGAACGACATCCCGATCGACCAGCTGTCGGTCCTCGACAAGATCGACAACGTCGACCTCTATACGGTGACGTCGTTCCAGACGAGTTTCGTCGTCTTCAACACCACGAAGGAGCCGTTCGGCAACGCCGACGTCCGGCGGGCGCTGAGCTACGCGGTGGACACGAAGTCGATCACGGAGAGCACCGTCGGCAAGTACGGGACGGACGCGACGAGCATGCTGCCCTCGAACCTCATCGGCCACGTCAAGCCGGGCGACCTCGATTACGACGGCTTCCCCTACGACACGGAGAAGGCGAAGTCGATGCTCGACGACGCCGGACTCACCGGCAGTCCGCGCTTCGAGACGACGCTGTTGACGCCGAAGGACACCGTCCGGCGAAAGCCGGCGCTGGCGATCCAGCAGGACCTCTCGCAGATCGGCGTGAAGGTCAACGTCAAGGAGGTCTCGACCTCGCAGTACATCGAGTCGTTCTGGGGCGAGACGGACATGTCCAAGCGCGAGCCCATGCAGATGGGCCTGTGGGCGTCCGACTTCCCCTCCCCGGACGCCATCCTCACGCCGCTGTTCCAGTCCGAGCAACTCCCGCCGGGGAACAACTGGTTCGCCTACAAGAACGATCAGGTCGACGAACTCATTCAGAAGTTCAAGACCACGCTCGACACCGACCAGCGGGCGAAGTACGCGAAACAGGCCAACCAGATCATCGTCGACGAGGCCCCCGGCATCTGGATCTTCCACCCCGACACGACCAAGGCGTTCAACACCAAGTACAAGGGCTACGCCGGACAGGTTCCGGCGTTCGTCACGTATTACACCACGTTCCTTCGGGACATGTATATAGCGGAGTGAGAGATACCGGAGCACATGGCATCCGCGCGAACGACCCAATATCTGCTCAAGCGATTGGCGTTCGGCGTCTTCATCGTCTGGGGAGTGACGTTTCTGGTGTTCGTCCTGATGCAGATCGCCCCCGGATCGCCCGCGGACGTCCTGCTATCCGGCGGCGTCATCACGCCTCAGATGCGACGGACCGTCATCCAGCAGTACAACCTCAACAAGCCCTGGTACGTCCAGTATTTCCTCTGGCTGAAAGACGTCCTCACGGGCGATCTGGGATACTCCTTCTCCCACCAGCGGCCCGTGGCGACGCTCATCGCGGACCGGTGGGCGATCACGTTCCAGATCGTCGGCCTGAGCATGGTGCTGGCGACGCTCACGTCCATCCCGAGCGGCATCGTGGCGGGGTACAAACACGGGTCGCGGCTGGACCGCGCGCTCACCATCGCCGCCATCGTCGGCGTGAGCGTGCCGGTCTTCGTCAGCAGCATCCTGGTGATCCTCGTCTTCTCCTTTCACCTGGACGTGCTGCCGTCGGGCGGGGCCGGATCGGGACTCATCGGTCGCCTCTCGCACATCTTCGTCCCGTCGCTCCTGCTCGGTCTGATGGTCGGGGCGCTGATGTTCCGGATGATGCGCGCCGGGATGCGCGACGTCCTGGAAAAGGACTACATGGAGACGTGTACGGCGATGGGACTGCCGACGCGCCAGGTCGTCGTCAAGTACGCGGCGAAGAACGCGCTCGCGCCCGTGCTGACGGTGTCGGGGCTGTGGATCGGCTTCCTCATCGTCTACGCGATGGTCGTCGAGTTCGTCTTCGGGATGGGCGGTCTCGGCCGCCTGCTCATCAGTTCCGTCGAGTCCCAGGACTTCCCGGTCGTGCTCGCGGGGACGATCATCACGGCCGTCGTGTTCGTCGTCTCGAACATCGCGGTCGACTTCCTGTACACCTGGGCCGACCCGCGCGTCGTCGTCGGAGATGAACACTGATGTGGACTGATCACACCCCCGCTCGACGGACGGGAACCCGACCGCGGACGACTCGTGTGGGACGAACGCCAACCCGACCGCGGACGACCCGTGGGACGCCACGGACGACGCGCGGGCGGGGGGTGGTCCGGTGAGCCAGCCGACCGACGGCGAGACGGCGGATCCCTCGATGGACCAGCAGTCGGACGAGGCGGGCACGGGCGCGGGCCGGCTTCTGGCTAGGGGCTGGCGGATCGTCCGCTCGGACTCGCTGGTGACGGCCGGGTCCCTGATCGTCGCCGGGCTGATCGTCGTCGCGATCTTTGCGCCCGTGCTCGCCCCCTACCCGCCCCACGCCCAGAACCTCCAGAACGAACTCGCGCCGCCGAGTGCGGCCCACCCGTTCGGGACGGACAACACCGGCCGAGACATCCTCTCGCGGATCATCTTCGGCACGCGATACGCCCTCGCGATCGCCCTCGTGGTGGTCGCCCTCGAGACCGTCATCGGCGTGAACCTCGGTCTCGTGGCCGGCTACTACCGGGGCAGGGTCGACGAGTCGATCATGCGTCTGCTCGACGTGCTGGTGTCGATCCCGCCGCTGTTGCTGGCGATGGTGATCGTCACGACCTTCGGGATCAACATCTGGAACGCCATGATCGCGATCGGCGTCGTCTACATCCCGATGATGTCGCGTACGGTCCGGTCGTCGGCGCTGTCGATCCGCGAGGAGACGTACGTCCGGGCGGCCGAGGGGCTCGGATACGACGACAAGCGCGTGATGTTCAAACACATCCTGCCGAACGCCGTCCCCCCCATCGTCGTCCTCGGGACGACCGACGTCGCCTACGCCCTGATCGACGTGGCGACGCTCAGTTACCTCGGACTCGGCATCCAGCCGCCGAAGGCCTCCTGGGGCGCGATGGCGAACGCGGCCCAGGAGTACATCCTCGTGAGCCCCTGGCCCATCGTCTTCCCGACGATAGCGATCGCGATCGCCGTCCTCGGGTTCAACCTCCTCGGGATGGGACTCCGGGAGGTCCTGCTGTACGGACACGACTACGGCGAGGTGGTCGAATGAGCGCCGACGGCGACGCCGGCGAGACGATCCTCGAGATCGAGCGGCTCAGCACGCACTTCGACGTCCCCGGCGGCCCCGTCAGGGCCGTCGACGACAACTCGATCACCCTCCACGAGGGGGAGATCCTCGGGATCGTCGGCGAGTCGGGATCGGGCAAGTCGACGCTCCTGCGCTCGGTCATGGGGTTGATCGAGGAACCCGGCGAGGTCGTCGACGGGGCCATCCGGTACCGCGACCGCGACCTGACGGAGCTGTCGGACGCGGAGATGCGGGAACTGCGGGGCAACGACGTCAGCTTCGTCTTCCAGGAGCCGACGTCGCACCTCAACCCCGCCTACACCGTCGGCGAGCAGATCACCGACGTGCTGGCGGCACACACGGACCTGGGGGAAACCGAACGGTGGGAACGGGTCTACGACCTGCTCGACACGCTCGGGATCCCCTCGCCCGAGGAGCGCGCGGAGTCGTACCCACACGAGTTCTCGGGCGGGATGGCCCAGCGGGTCTGTATCGCCATGGCGCTGGCCTGCGAGCCGGAACTCCTGCTTGCCGACGAGCCGACGTCGGCGCTCGACGTGACGATCCAGGCCCAGATCATCGACCTGCTCACCGACCTTCAAGAGCAGTTCGGCGTCGCCATGCTGTGGGTCACACACGACATGGGCGTGGTCGCGGAGACCTGCGACTCCATCGGCGTCATGTACGCCGGCAACATCGTCGAGTACGGCGACGTGGCCGACGTGTTCGCCGATCCGAAACACCCCTACACGGCGGCGCTGCTCGACTCGGTGCCGAGCCACCGCGACACGACCCGGCGCTTCGATACGATCGAGGGATCGCCGCCGGAACTGCTCGACCTCCCCGAGGGGTGTGTCTTCCAGGATCGCTGCCCGGAGGCGATGGAGGCGTGTCGCACCCACCGGCCGCCCTACTACGAGGTGGACGAGGAGGGAGAGTGGCTCTCGAAATGTCTGCTCCACGAGGGTCGACCGACCCGGCCGAGTTCGCCGAGCGCACCCGAGACGGATCCGCTCGACGGGGGGGCGAGTGCCGCCGACGGGGGCGAGCGGACCGACGACCGGGACGGGGGGAGCGAATGACGCTGCTCGAAGTCGAGGGGCTGAAGAAGCACTTCCCGATCGACACGGGCGTGCTGATGAATCTGCTCGGGCGCGACCGGAAGGTGATGGCGGTCGACGGCATCGACTTCACCGTGGACGCGGGCGAGGCGTTCACGCTCGTCGGCGAGTCCGGGTGCGGAAAGAGCACGGCCGTCAAGTCGGCGCTCCACCACCAGGAACCGACGGCCGGCGAGGTCCGCCTGGAGGGCCGGGAGATCGGGACGTACCCGAAGAAGGAACTCCGGAGCAAGACCCAGCTCATCCATCAGGACCAGCAGGACACGCTCAACCCGAAGATGTCCGTGGCCGAGGCCCTCGGCGAGGCGATCCGCTTTCACGACGTCGTGCCGGACGGGCGCGTCGCGGACCGGGTCGACGACCTCCTGGAGCGCGTGGACATCTCGCCGTCCGAGAAGTACCAGCGACCGGGGTCGTTCAGCGGCGGACAGAAACAGCGCATCGCCATCGCCCGCGCGCTCGCCGTCGAGCCGTCGCTGCTGGTCGCCGACGAACCCGTCTCCGGGCTGGACGTCTCCGTCCAGGCCCAGATCCTCAACCGGCTGATGGACCTCCAGGAGGAGTTCGGCCTGGGGCTGATCTACGTCACGCACAACCTCGGCATCGCCCGGAAGATCAGCGACAAGATCGGGGTGATGTACCTCGGCAACATCGTCGAGTACGGCGACGTCGACGCCATCTTCGAGGATCCACAGCACCCGTACACGCAGGCGTTGCTGTCGGCGAATCCGATCCCCGATCCGTCGGTCGAACGCGACCGGATCGTGCTCGAAGGCACCATCCCGGACCCCATCGACGTCGACGAGCGCGGCTGTCCGTTCGCCCCCCGGTGTCCCGAGGCCACCGACGAGTGTACCACCGCCGAGATGGGGCTCGAACCGTACGGAGACGACGACCACCTGGTCGACTGCATCCACCGCTGACGTCGGGGGTATGTTTATTCTCCCGGGGGATCAGGGGACCGACGTATGAGACGCATCTCCAAGGGGGAGGACGGACACGCCCACCTGACGATCAGTCCCGACCGGGAGCCGATCGCCACGGTCGACCCCGGCGAGACGTTCGCGGTCGAGACCTACGATTACGTCGGGGACATCCTCGACGAGGAGACGCCGCTGGAGGACGTCTGGGGCACCGACGAGCTAGCGGACAACATCAACCCGGTGACCGGGCCGATCCACGTCGAGGGGGCCGAGCCTGGCGACGCGCTCGCCGTCGAGATCGTCGACATCGAGCTCCCCGACCGGGGGGTCATCAACATCTTTCCGGACTTCGGTGGCCTCGAAGCCTCGGTGTTCAACCTCGCGGACCCCAGCGAACCCGACACGACGTTCTGCGAGATCGAAGACGGCGTGGTCACCTACCCGACCAAGGACGGCGAGGAACTGGAGTTCCCCGCTCACCCGCAGATCGGGACCATCGGGACCGCCGAGAAACACGAGTCGGTCTACTCCGTCAAGCCACACGACCACGGGGGAAACATGGACTGCACGGACGTCACCGTGGGGAACACGCTCTATCTCCCCGTCGACGTGGAGGGTGGGTATCTCCACCTCGGCGACTGCCACGCGGCGCAGGGCGACGGCGAGATCTGTGGCATAAGCGTCGAGGTTCCGGCGGTCGTCACGCTCAGCGTCGAGGTGATCGACGGCTACGACATCGACTGGCCGCGCATCGAATCCGACGACGAGATCATGACGGTCGCCGCGGCCCGGCCCGCCGAGGACGCCGCGAAACTCGCGTACAAGGAACTCATCGGGTGGCTGGTCGAGGAGTACGACTTCGACGAGACGGACGCGTACCAGCTCTGCAGCGCCGTCGGCCGGGCCCGCCTCGCCCAGCTCGTGAACCCGAAGTACACCGTGGCGGCCAGGTTCCCCAAGGAACTCCTCTGACGTCCGACACGAACCGGGCGTGTCGGCGCCGTCGAGAGCCAAAGCTAGTTACCCCCTCCCCGAATAGCGGGGATCGATGGGAGACGGAGGGGGCGTCGTCACCGCCGTTCGGACCGATCTCTCGCGGCTGCTGACCGTCTGGCGAGCGGTCGCCTTCCCGGACCAGATCGACCCGCACCCGGTCCGGGGCCCCTGGCGTCCCCGGACGGTTCGGGAACGGCTCACGTTCTGGACCTGGAGCGCCCTGGGACTCGCGCTCATCGCCGTCGTCTACCCGATCGCGGTCGTCGGACTCTGGATCCGGTACGTGAGTCGCGGGATCGACCGCCTGGCCGCCGCGCTCGGCCTGCTCGCGGTGGTCGCCGTCGTCGCGGTCGCCTGGGGAGCGCTGACCGTGCTCGCGTGGCGACGCTTCCCCGCCGCGGGGTTCAGGGCCGTCCTCGCCGCGAGCGCGGTGGCGACGGTCTCGGCGGGACTCGCCTGGACGTTCTCCCGCCTGGGCGGGCGCGGGACGACCGTCGTCCTGGCGTACCCCTTCGCGGTCGCGGCCGTCCTCCTCCCGCCGGTGACCGCCGCGCTCTTCTCGCCGACGCTCGGCGGGGTGATCCTGCCGGGGAGCACGTCGCTCGCCGAGTGGCTGCTCGACAACGTGTTCGTCGTCGCAAACCTGAACACGCTGTTGCGCCGGCGGTTCGACCTCGCCGGCCTGGCGTTCGTCGGGATGTGGTTTTCGTTCGCGGTCCCCATCGGCTGGGCGCTCGGCCTCCTGGTCACGCTCGCCAACGCGGTCCGGCCCCGTTCCGGCGACGACGAGTGACCCGTGGCACACGACGGTACGGTGACACCGAAGACGTTCGCGGTCACCCTCTTTGTCCCGCCGCCCCCGACGAGTGGACGATGGCCGAGGTCCACCGAGCCGTCGACACGAGCGAGCGCCCGCTGGTGTTGATCTGGGAGGTGACGCGGGCCTGCGACCTCGCCTGCGATCACTGCCGCGCGGAGGCCCAGCCCCGGCGCCCCCCCGACGAACTCACGACCGCCGAGGGCGAGCGGTTGCTCGACGACGCCCGCGAGTTCGGCGAGGGGCAACTCGTCGTGCTCTCGGGGGGCGACCCGCTCGCGCGCGAGGACGCGTCCCGCCTGGTGGAGTACGGCACCGACCGCGGACTCCGGATGACGATGACGCCGAGCGGCACGGCCTCGCTGACGCACGACCGGATCGGGGCGCTCGCGGACGCCGGCCTCCGGCGGATGGCGCTCAGCGTCGACGGGACGGCGGCGACCCACGACGCCTTCCGGGGCGAACCGGGGAGCTTCGCGGCCACCGTCGAGGCCGCCCGGGCCGCCCGCGAGGCCGGCCTGCCCCTGCAGATCAACACGACGGTCTGTGCCCGGACGGTGGAGGACCTGCCGGCGGTCCGCGCCCTCGTCGCCGACCTGGGGGCGGTCCTGTGGTCGGTGTTCTTCCTCGTGCCGGTCGGGCGCGGGGCGGCCCTCGACCCCGTCTCCCCCCCGCGCGCCGAGCGCGTGATGGCGTGGCTGGCCGACGTGGCCGACGGAGCGCCCTTCGGCGTGAAGACGACCGAGGCCCCGCAGTTCCGGCGGATCAGACGCCAGCGCGGCGACGGACCGACCCGGCGCGGCGGCGTCACCGCGGGCGACGGGTTCGCGTTCGTCTCCCACGTCGGCGAGGTCTACCCCTCGGGGTTCCTGCCGGAGTCGGCCGGCAACGTCCGCCGCGAGAGCGTGGTGAGGATCTACCGCGATTCCGCCCTGTTCGAGCGCCTGCGCGACCCCGACGCGCTCGGCGGGAAATGTGGCGCCTGCGAGTACCGCACCCTCTGTGGCGGCAGTCGCTCCCGGGCGTACGCGACGACGGGCGATCCGCTGGCCAGCGATCCGCTCTGTCCCTACGTTCCGGCGGGCTACGACGGCCCGCTCCCGGCCGACGGCTAGGCGCCGGGACGTGCGCCGTCCGCTCACTCCGTAACGTCCGCGTCGTCGCCGCCGTACAGGTCCGTCGAGAGGTACCGCTCGCCGCCGTCGGGGAGGACGGCGACGACCAGTTCCCCGGGGCGTTCGTGGGCGTAGTCGGTCGCGGCGGCCAGCGCGGCCCCGGCGGAGATGCCGACCAGCAGTCCCGCCTCTCGCCCGACCCGCCGGGCCGTCCCCCTGGCCCGGTCGCCCGTCACGGCCCGGACCTCGTCGACGAGGTCGGCGTCCAGCACGTCGGGCAGGAACCCGGGGCCGATCCCCTGGATGTCGTGGCTCGCGTCGCTCCGGGCCGAGAGCGTCGGCGAGGCGGCGGGTTCGACGCCGACCACGGTGACGTCGGTCGCGTTCCGGTCCTCGCGCAGGTGTCTGGCGACGCCGGTGATCGTCCCGCCGGTGCCGACGCCGGCGACGACGGCGTCGACCGCGCCGGCCGTGTCCGCCCAGATCTCCGGGCCGGTCGTCAGACGGTGTGCGCGCGGGTTCGCCTCGTTTGCGAACTGTCGGGCCAGGACGGCGTCGTCGCGCTCCTCGACGATGGCCGCGGCGCGCCGGGTCGCGCCCGCCATGCCGTCCGCGGCGGGCGTGAGTTCGAGGTCGGCACCGAGCGCCCCCAGGAGCGTCCGGCGCTCGCGGGACATCGACTCGGGCATCGTCAGCACGCAGTCGTACCCCCGGGCCGCCGCGACGGCCGCCAGGCCGATGCCCGTGTTGCCGCTCGTCGCCTCCACGATCGTCCCGCCGGGGGCGAGCGTGCCGCGCCGCTCGGCGGCGTCGACGATCCCGCAGGCGATGCGGTCCTTGACCGAGTAGGGGTTCGCGGCCTCGACCTTGCCCAGGAGGTTCCCGGCGAGGGTCTCGATCCTGAGCAGCGGCGTTTCGCCGATCAGGTCGTCGATCGACTCCGCGACGGTCGCCTCCGCGGGGATCTCCGCTCGCTGCATCGTGTCGCGTACGCGGGAAGCGGGGGGATAGGTGGTGGCCCGAACCGGTTCGCCGGTGCGGTCCCGCCGGCCCGCCGGCCCCCGTCGACCGGCGGCGGGTTCGTTCACCTTTTTTAGGGCGAGGGATCGTACGGGAGTCGATGACGACCGAGATCATCGAGGCCCTGCCGGAGATCCGGGAGATCGAGGACGACGACCTCCGGGAGCGGGTCGTCGACTGCTTCGAGATCGGCCTGGCGGAGGGACCCCACGAGTCGCTGTCCGACGTTCCGTGGGCCCCCCACTACGCCGACGAGGTCGGCGACCAGCGACTCGTCCCGCACGTCCGGGACGTCGTCGCGCTCTCGACCGCGCTGGCCGACCGGCTCGCCGAGCGCCGGGACGTCGACGTCGACCGCGACGCCGTCCTCGCCGGCGCGCTGGTCCACGACGTCAGCAAACTGTTCGAGCACGACCGGGACTCGTTCACTGACGTCAGGCGCTACCTCGAACACCCCCACTTCTGCGTCTACGTCCTCGAAACCGCGGGGATGTCGATCCCGATCCAGCACATCGCGCTGGCGCACACGCCCAACTCGAACGTGGAACCGCAGACGGTGGAGGCCGCCATCGTCCACCACGCCGACGTCGTGGCGATGGACGGCATCTTCCTGGAGGCGACCGGCGAGATCAAGTGATCCGGGGCCCGGTGACCGGCCTGCGACGACACGGAGGACGGAACGGTCGGCGTCGGGACAGTCCGGTCCCGGCCGACACGTGGTTTCTCGACCGGGAGGGAACCGCTCGCTCGGCCCCGTTCGCGGCCGCGGTCACGAGCCGTCACGCACCGGACGATTTTGTCGACCTATCCCGTCGCAGTCCTTCGATTTTCCCGAAATACCCGTTTCCGAAGGCATAAATACGTATGCGGAGAGGTACACATCGGTATGGAACGGAGACGGTATCTGAAAGTGGCGGGGGTCGTGGGGGCGGTCGGGCTCGCCGGATGCTCCGGGGGCGGCGGCGAGTCGACGACGGAGTCCGGCGGAACGACGACGTCGGGCGGATCGACGACGACGTCGGGCGGGTCGACGGCGACGTCCGGAAGTTCGGGCTACCCGTCGCGTTCGATCCACGACATCGTGCCGTACGGGGAGGGCGGCGGGACGGACACCTGGCAGCGGGAGGTCATGCCGGTGCTGTCCGACGAGGTGGGCGTCGACATCAACATCGAGAACGTCACCGGTGCGGGGGGCACCCGCGGGGTGGGCGTGTTCCTGAACCAGAGCAAGGACGCCTACAACCTGCTGGCCCACAACATCGCGATCATGCCGAGCGCCGTGTTGACGACGCGGCCGCCCTTCGCCAACAAGCTCCCCGAACTCACGCCCCTCTACGGCTACGGCTACAACGCCAACATGATCATCGCCAAGAAGGGGCTGGCCACGGACTTCGAGGAGTTCCTGAAGAAGCTCAAGACCGACGAGATCAACACCATCGCCACGCCCGGACCGGGCAGTCTCGGCGAGATCATCTTCAAGACCATGTCCATCAAGGACGCCTACCCGGTGTCCTCGGACGACTGGAAGTCCGTCCCGTACGACAGCGGCGCCGCGGTCGGGCGCGCGGTCCTCAACGGCGAGACCGACGCCGGGTGTACCGCGGCCACGGCGCTGGTCCGCCAGTACGACGGGAGCAACTTCCAGCCCATCGTCTCGGTCTCCAGCCAGGGCGTCTCGGCGATGCCGGACCTGCAGACGGTCGTCGACGCGGGCTACCCGAACATCGACACGGTCGGGCAGAACACGCGGTGCCAGTGGCTCCCGCCAGGGACCTCCCAGGACAAGGTCGACACGCTGGCCGAGGCGATGAGCAACGTCGTCGACAGCAAGGAGGTCCAGCAGTGGTCGAAGAAGACGGGCAATCCGACGACGCACATCGGTCCGGACGACCTCGAAAAGCTCTTCGTCGACTCGATGAAGCTCCTGCCCGACCTGCTCGACAAGAAATCCTTCAAGGACTGGCCCAAGTCGGACGGAAGCCAGTAACGGAACGCCCATGAGGGGCGGAAGTGAAGGGTCATCCATGAGGATTGGGGGGCATCTCGACGGAAACCGCATCCTGCTCGGGATCTTCGTCGTCGTCTCCGCGTGGGCGCTGATCACGGCGTTCGGCTTTCCGAGCCGGGACGCGCTCTTTCCCATCCTGGCCTCGTCGCTGGTACTCCTGGGATCGCTCCTGCTGTTGGCGATCGATCTGGCGCCGAGTTCCGTCTCCGACACCATCGAGACCACCGAGGACCTGTTCAACACCGAGGACCTGCGCGAGGAGCGCGAGACCGACCAGCTCGACACCAGGAAGCGCCACGTCCTGATCGGGTTGATCGGCGCCTACCTGCTGATCGGCTACCTGATCGGGCTCCTGTGGGCGACGCCGATATTCGTCCTCGCCTACACCCGCTTTACGCGACAGGAGCTCCCGGTCGTGGCGGGGCTCACGCTCCTCTCGTTTCTGATCGCGTACGGGTTCATGGACGTCCTCCACCTGTCGATAGACAGGGGGGTCCTGATCGGGGTGATCGCGCATGGTCTTTGAGCAGTTCGTCCACGGGCTCTCGATCGTGCTGAGCGTGAAGACGCTCGGCTATCTCCTGTTGGGCATCCTGGCGGGGATCTTCGTCGGGGCGATTCCGGGAATCGGGCCGACGATCGGGATGGTGATCCTGCTCCCGTTCACGCTGCTCATCGAGCCCATCCACGGCATCGTGTTCCTCGTCGCCATCTTCAACGGGTCGATGTACGGGAGCAGCATCCCGGCGATCCTCCTGAACACGCCGGGCGCGGCGGGGTCGGCGGCGACCACGTTCGACGGCTACGAACTGTCGAAGCAGGGCGAGGCGGCGGCGGCGCTGTCGACGTCGGCCGTCTCGTCGGCGTTCGGCGGGCTCATCGCCAGCGTGGTCGTGATGGTCCTCACGCCGTTTCTGGTCCCGATCGTGTTGATGTTCGGCTCGCCGGAGTACTTCCTGATCGCCTTCCTCGGACTGGTGCTGATCACCGTCGTGACCGAGGGATCGATGACGAAGGGGATCGTCGCGGGCGCGATCGGCGTGCTCCTGACGACCGTCGGCGTCGCCACGACGGGCGCGACCCGGTACACCTTCGGCCTCCTCGGCCTCTACAACGGCGTCTCCTTCATCGCCGTCCTCATCGGCCTGTTCGCCGTGACGGAGATGGTCCGGCTGTCGGAGAAACAGTCGATGATCGCGGAGCAGGCCGTCGAGATCACGGGGGACAAGTACGTCGGGTTCCGCCAGTTGCTCGCCCACCCGTGGCTGGTGATAAAATCCTCCCTGATCGGGGTGGGAATCGGATCGCTTCCGGGGTCGGGCGCGTCCGTGTCGAACTTCGTCGCCTACGCCGAGGCCATCCGGAGCCTGCCCTCGATCGAGTTCCGGACGGGCGTCCTCGAAGGGGTCATCGCGCCGGAGGCCTCCAACAACGCGACGGTGTCGGGCGCCCTGGTGCCGACGCTCTCGTTTGGCATCCCCGGGAGCGGGGCGACGGCGGTGCTGCTCGGCGGACTGTTGATGATGGGCATTCGACCCGGCCCCCCGCTGTTCCGGAACCAGCTTCACCTCACCTACGCCATCTACCTCACGCTGTTCATCGGGGGGCTGATGATCCTCGTCATCGGGACGACGCTGGTGACGCGACTGGGCTTCGTCACGATGATGGACACCGACCGCATCATCCCGCTGATCGTCGTCCTCTCGACGCTCGGCGCGATCGCGCTCCGGAACAACTGGATCGACGTGCTCACCGTCATGGGAACGGGGATCCTCGGCTACTACCTGATCGAACACGACTACTCCATCATCGCCCTCGTCCTGGGGGCCGTCCTCGGGAGCACCGTCGAACGGAACTTCCTCCGGTCGCTCCAGGTGGTCGACGGAGGGCCGTGGATGATCTTCGTCTCCTCGCCCATCGCGATCGTCCTGACGCTCGCGATCGTGTTCCTGCTCGTCTCGTCGAACTACCGGACGGTGCTCAACCTCGCGAAACTGGTCTCCAGAGGGGACCCGGAATGAGCCCCGTGCCGTGAGGCCCGCTCCCGGGCACGGGGGACGGGAGACGTCGCGTCGGTCCCGTCGTCCCCCGCCAGGGGCGATCACGCGAGAGGCGGCGCGCGACGGGCGGCGGACCGACGACAAAGTATAACTCGGTCAGCCGAGGATCCAGACTGGAACGCCGACCGTCATGGACGAATGTGTCACGCTGAGTCCCCTGGGAATACTCGGGTACGGGATCCCGGAGGACTCGATCCGGCGGGCGAAGGAGGAGTACGAGATCGACGTCATCGCGGTCGACGCCGGCTCGGTCGATCCGGGCCCCAACTACCTGGGCATGGGGGAGTCGTTCACCGACCACGACATGGTGAAGCGGGACCTCGAAATCCTGCTCGACGCCCGCGCGGACCTGGACGTTCCGCTCCTGGTCGGCACCGCCGGGGGCGCGGGCGCCGAACCGCACCTGAACTGGCTCGACGGCATCCTGACGGACCTCCTCCGCGAGGGAGACCGGTCGCTCGCGGTCGCGCGCATCTACACCGACGTCGACCGGGAGTACCTGCGGGCAAAGCGGGACGCGGGCGAGGTCTCGGAACTGGACCATCACGTCGCGCTGACCGACGAGCGGCTGGCCGAGACGTCGACGATGGTCGCACAGATCGGCCACGAACCGTACGTCGAGGCGCTTTCGGCGGGCGCGGACGTCGTGCTCGGCGGGCGGTCGAGCGACCTCGCGCCCTTCAGCGCCGTCCCGTTGCAGGAGGGGTTCGACCGGGGCCTGACCGCCCACATGGCGAAGATCCTCGAATGCGGGGCCCACGCGACCGAGGCGGGCACCGGCGCCGACGGCCTGATCGGGATCCTCGGGGAGGATCGGTTCGAGGTGGTGCCGCCGAACCCCGAGAAGCGGTGTACCGTCGAGTCGGTGTCGGCCCACACCCTCTACGAGAAGGCGAATCCCCACCGGATCCACCTGCCGGGCGGCCACGTCGACGTGTCGGCGGCGACGTTCGAGCAGGTCGCCGACCGGCGCGTCCGGGTCGCGGGGAGCCGGTTCCACGCCACCGAACCGCGGGCCGTGCTCGTCGAGGGCGTCCGCCGGCGCGGCTACCGGACGATCACGGTCGCGGGGATCCGCGATCCGACGACCCTCGACCACCTGGACGACCTCGTCGCGGGGACGACGGCGCGGGTCGCCGAGTTCTTCGACGACCGGGCCGACGAGTACGACCTCGCCGTCAGGACCTACGGCGTCGACGCGGTCCCGCTCTACGAGGTCGACCGCGGCGAGACGCCGGAAACGCCCCCGGAGGTCGGGGTCGTCATCGACGCGCTGGCCTCGACCCAGGAGTTCGCGGACACCGTCTGTAGCATGGCGCGGTCGACGCTGCTCCACCATCCGTTCGAGGGACGGACGGCGACGGGGGGCAACCTGGCGTTTCCCTACTCGCCCTCGGACGTCAGCGTCGGCGAGGTGTACGAGTTCTCCGTCCACCATCTGGTCGAGGACGTGGCGCCGTCACGGCTGGCGACCGTCGAGACGGAGGTCCTGCCGTGACGACGCTCGGGGACCTCGCGAGCATCGTCCGGAGCAAGAACGCCGGGCCGTTCCGGCTGACGTTCGACGTGTTCTTCCCGGACGAGGACGCCTATCGCCGCGTCGCCGACGGGGAGGTCGTCACCGAGGCGGTCGTCGCCGACGTCTTCGGGATTCCGGCGGCGGACGTGCTCGGCGTCTACCACCTCGACGACCTCCGGGCGGTCAAGGTCTCGATCGCTCGCCCGACGCCGGCCGGGTCGTTCGAGGAGACCGACGTGTACGGCACCCAGCAGGCCACGCCCCTCCTGACGGTCGAGGTCCCGGACGGGGAGTGACGCGGGTCCCGTCGCGTCCGGAACGGCCGCCGCGCCGGAAGGCTTTTCGCGGTTCGTCGGAATCCTCCCGGGAACGCCGATGCTGGAGCTAACGTACCTCGGAAACGCCACGTTCGGATTCTCGTCGGGCGACACGTCGCTCGTCGTCGACCCGTACATCGACGACAACCCCGAGTGCCCGTTCGACATCGAGGAGGCCCTCGACCTCGTGGGGGACGGCGACGTCGACGCCATCTGCGTCACGCACCTCGGCTACGACCACGTGGCAGACGCCCTGCCGCTCGCGCGCGACTACGGGATTCCGGTGATCACGGAGCCCGGAACCATGCACTACCTCCGGCGCAACGGCGTGCCCGCCGACCGGATCACGAAGGTCGGATCGGGGATGAAGGCGGTCGTCGGCGACCTCACGGTGCGGGCGCTCGAAGCCAAGCACATCTCCACGACCGTCGTCGACGGCGACCTCGTGACGGGCGAACCGCTCGGCTTCCTGGTCGACGACGGCGCGGCGAGCGCCTACCACCTCGGCGATACGTCCATCTTCAGCGACCTCGAACTGTTCGGCGACCTCTATGCCCCCGACGTGTCGCTCGTCGGCGTCGGTCAGGCCCACTCGGAGGCGGACGCGGACGGGCCGGTCACGCGGATCCTGCACGAGTTGACCACCGAGGAAGCCGTGCAGGTCGCCAAGTGGGTCGGCAGCGACCGGGTCGTGCCGATGCATTACCTCCCGGCGGAACGAGAGGCGTTCCTCGACGCGATGGCGGCGGACGACGACGACGCGCCAGCGGTCGTCCCCATGGAGGCCGGCGACACGCTGACGGTCGGCTAGGTCGTCGACTGCCTCCCCGACCCCGAGCGCGGACGGGGAACCCCCGCCGTTCACGGCGGGGAGGTCCTCACGCCTCCCAGCCCTCGGTCGCGTAACACATGTCCCAGAACCGGTGTTCGAGTCTGGCGCTCGTCAGGAACGCCTCGCGCATCGCGTCGCGCCGGCCGGGGAATCGCTCGCCACACCGGTCGACGAGGTCGGTCATCCACGCGACGGCGTCCCGGAACTCCTCGCCGGTGTACTTCTCGATGAACGGGGTGTACCGGTGGCTCCCCTCCGCGCGGTCCGCCATCCGCTCGGCGACGTCCAGATATCCCCGGCCACAGGGGTAGACCGCCGCCGCCACCTCCGGGAACGAACCCTCGTGGGCGGTCCGCAGGAGGAAGTTCGTGTACGCCACGCAGGTGGGGGCCTTCGTCGCCGACTCCAGGCGGTCCGGCGGGACGTCGAACGCCGCCGCGAACTCCCGGTGGAGGTCCATCTCCCGGTCGAGGATTCGGTGGGCGACGCCGAGCATGTGCCGCATCGTCGCCTCGTCCGGCGCCCGGGTGGCCCCGACGGCGAAGACCCGGGCGTAGTCGAGCAGGTAGCGGTAGTCCTGTTCGATCCAGTGTCGGAAGGCCGCCGGGTCGAGGTCGCCCGTCGCCAGTTCGCGCACGAACGGGTGGTCGTACTGTGCCTCCCACACGCCCCGCCCCGCGTCGAGGAGGTCGTCGCTGAAGCCCATGCTCGCCGGTGGCGGCTCCCCGGGTATATAGGTTGGTGATATAATCCGATTATCGCAAACGTCCGGCGACGCGCTCGACTCACTCGACGCGCGCCGACGTCTCGACGCCGGCCCACGCCCGTTCGTGGACGTAGTAGACGCCCATCTTGATCGCACTCGTCACCAGACCGATGTCGAGCGCCGCGTGCAGGTTGCCGACCAGCAGGTAGGCGACGACCACCGTCGTGACGACGCTTGCGACCCGGTAGCTGACCGTCTTCGCGAGGAGGGGATGTCCGCGGGAGACGTGCGACAACATATGACGATATACTACTATATAGGATATATATCTTGCGACGGCGTGACACGCCACGACCGGTGCGGTCGCTCCGGAGTGAAAGCGCGAGGTGTGGCGTCGGCCCGGACGCTACTCGGGCACCCGGGTCCGGTCGGGGTGCCGGATGCGCATCTCGCCGCGCGACCGGATGGTGCCGTCGACCTCGGCCTCGGCGTGGAGGTCGAGGTCGGAACAGGAGACCTCGCCGAGGACCTGGGCGTCGGGCGCGAGGGTGACGTCGCCGTTGCGGGTGGTCACGTCGCCGTGGACGCGGGTCCCCTCGCCGACGACGACGTCGCCGCGGGCCCGGAGGCTGCCGAAGATGTTGCAGTCCTCGCCCACGTCGATCGACTTGGCGCGGACGTTGCCGTGGATGCGACAGTCGTCGCCGACGGACGCGGGCGTCGACACCTGCCAGGCGTCGTCGGAGACGGTGCTCCCCCGGGGGACGACGAGCGGATCGCTCTCGCCGTCGCCCGACAGCGCCGCGGCGAGATCCTCGGCGGCCTCGTGGTCGCCGATCCGCAGCAGTTGCGAGAGGACGACGAAGTAGAAGACGAGCGTGGGCATCGGGTTCCGGATGACGATCCAGCCGTTGGCCTCGAACCCCTCGTCGATCTCCACGTCGTCGCCGATGTCGAGGTCGCCGCTGACCATCAGTCGGCCGGCGACGTGGACCCGCTCGCCGAGGTAGGCGTCCTCGCCGACCAGGACGTTGCCCGACACGTCAGACCAGACGTCCAGTCGGCAGTCGCCCTCGGCCTCGATGTCGCCGCCGAAGCGGACCCGCTCGCCGGCCACGACGTTGCGTCCCCGGACGCCGAACTCCACCGTCGACTGGCCGCCGACGACCACGTCGCCGTCGGTCACCAGGTCGTGTTCCTCGACGGTCGTCCCGTCCGGGATCTCGAGGGCGTCGAGCGGATCGGAGCCGAGCGAGACGGACACGCGCGGAGGATCGACCCCGGAGCACATAAACCGCCCGACGGCGTCTGCCGCGCGTCTGACGCCGCGCCCGTGACGGATTTATACTCCCGTCGCCAACCGCTACCCATGACGGCGCTCTCCTTCGACGACCGTGGGGTCGACGTGGTGTACGAGGGGATCGAGTTCCGCATGGAGAAGGCCCTCATCGAGGAGGCGACCCGCAAGGCCTACCCCGACGTCACCGACCACGAGGTGTTCAAACTGGTCGAGGACGACCCCAGCCTCAGCGGGGAGCCCCGGCGGATCGGCGACATCCTGGCGTGAGCGACGGGGCCGACCGCCGGGCGTCCGGCTTGCGCTATCGGGTGCGCGCCGCACGGCGCCGTTCGTCGAGACAGACGGTGACGATCGACCGGGCGATGTCGATCCCCCCGGAGAGCGGGTCGAGCGTCGTCTCGCCGGCCCGCTCGCGGTACTCGATCGGGAGTTCGATCACGTCGTAGTCGCGCACGAGGGGCCGGAGGAGGAGTTCCGCCGAGAGGCCGGTGTTCTCGGTCCAGGTGATCTCGTGGAGCAGGTCGCGCCGGTAGGCGCGCATCCCCGTCGTGACGTCGTGGACCCGCTCGCCCGCGAGCACGCTCGCGAGCAGGGCGAAGGCGACGTTCCCGGCCCGGTTGAGCGCCGGCATCGCGTCCGCTCCGCGATAGAGCCGATCGCCGCTCACCACGTCGTACCCCTCGTCGATCCTGTCGAGGAAGTCCGGCAGGCGCTCCATCGGATACGTGTCGTCGCAGTCGGTCGTGACGACCACGGGGCGGTCCGGCGCCAGCACCGCCTCCCGCACCGCGACCCCGTAACCGCGTGGCTCCTGGCGGACGACGCGGGCACCCTTCTCGCGGGCGATCTCGGGCGTCCGGTCCGTCGATCCGTCGACGCAGACGACCGCCGCCTCCCCTCCGGTCACCCGGTCGATGTCGTCGAGGACGGTCCCCACCGCCGCCGCCTCGTTGTACGTCCCCATCACGACCGCGAGGTCGTCGAAGCCGAGCGACATGGCCGGGCTAGTCGCCGGACCTACTTGTCGTTTTAGGTTCGCCGAAATCAGCCGAGGCCGCGCTCGTCCGGGCGCTCCTCGAGCCGTTCGGACTGGTCGACGAGATACTCCATCAGCCGCCTGGCGGTCGCCTCGACGTCTTCGAGTTCGTCCTCGGCCTGGCCGCTCACCGAGACCGAGAGCTGATAGAGGTCGAGGTCGACCGCCGGGACGGTTGGAGTTCCGGCGTCGTCCGGCCGGTCGTCGGACTCGTCACCGGGGGATTCGTCGGCCATACGCGGCCCGTCGGGGGGCGGGGTCAAAAGCGTCCGGGACCCGGCGGGCCGGTCTCCGGAACCGTCTCGCGGTGGAGTCGGGCGGTGACGTGGTCGGCGAGCGTCCGCAGGTTCACCGCGTCCTCGCGGTTGTAGGCGACGAGGCGGTCGAGTGCGCTCCGGTCCCCCCGTTCGTGGGCCCGCCAGAGGCGCACGGCGTCCCGTCCCGAGACGTCCGGCAGGTCGCGCTCGATTCCCACCTCCCGCTCGATTCGCTTGAGCCCGCCGGTGAGGCCGAGCCGTCGGCAGGGATACATCAGGTCGAGGTGGGGGCGGTCGAGCGAGACGTCGAAGGAGGTTTCGAGGAAGGGGACGTCGAACCGCGCGCCGTTGAACGTCACGAGCAGGGGGGCGTCGGTCAGGTGTTCGCCGAGGGCGTCGGCAGTCAGGTCGTCGCCGCGGACGAGCGTCGTCGTCTCCCCGCCCCGGTGGACGCTGACGGCGGTCACGCGGTCGCTCGCGTGATCGAGCCCCGTGGTCTCGATGTCGAAGAACGCGGCGTCGTCGCGGAAGTCCTCGTAGAGGCGCCAGCGCTCCCCGTCCGGGAACCGGGCCGCGAAGTAGTCGGCGTCGGCGGTCGCCAGCCGGTCGACCGCCTCGTCGACGAACGCCTCGATCCGGTCGGCGGTCGTCGGGCCCACGACCGAGCCGTCGAACTCCCGCCAGCGAGTGACGCCGGCCTCCCAGAGGCGGCGCTCGGTCGCCTCGCCGACGCCGCGGACCGGGATGAAGCTCTGTTCGATGCGCACGAGGGGAGTGGGGACGGCCCGCTACCTAAAGCTCTCGTCCCGTCTCCGCGGCGCTCGGCCCGACGACGCGCCACAGAGTTATCCCCCTCCGCACCCCCCGTTCGGACATGCTCGACTTCGTGGACCTGGAGGCCGACCTCCCGTCCGAGGATCGGATGGTCCGGGACGCCGCCCGGGAGTTCGTCGAGAGGGAGGTCAGGCCCGACGTCGCCGACCACTACGAGGCGGGAACCTTCCCGACCGACCTGATCGGCGAGATGGGCGACCTGGGATTTTACGGCCCGACCCTCGACTTCCCGGGATCGCCGGGCGTGAGCGACCGGGCCTACGGCCTGTTGATGCAGGAACTGGAGGCGGGCGACTCCGGGATCCGATCGATGGCGAGCGTCCAGGGCGCGCTCGTGATGTATCCCGTCCACGCCTACGGGAGCGAGGAACAGCGGGACCGGTATCTTCCCGCGCTCGCCGACGGCGACCTCGTCGGCTGTTTCGGCCTGACCGAACCCGAGCACGGCTCGGACCCCGCGGGGATGGAGACGACCGCAGAGCGCGACGGCGACGGCTACGTCATCGACGGGACCAAGACCTGGATCACCAACGCGCCGATCGCCGACGTGGCGCTCGTCTGGGCGCGCGACCGATCCTCCGACGGCGATCCGGTGCGGGGCTTTCTCGTCGAGACCGACCGCGACGGGGTGGACACGTCGGAGATCGACGGGAAGCTCTCGATGCGCGCGTCCAGTACGGGCGAGATCGGCCTGACCGGCGCGTGGGTCCCCGAGGGGAACGTCCTGGCGGGCGTCGAGGGAATGAAGGGGCCGCTCTCCTGTCTCACCCAGGCGCGCTACGGCATCGCGTGGGGAGCGGTGGGGGCCGCACGGGACTGCTTCGAGACCGCCCGCGACTACGCGCTCTCCCGCGAGCAGTTCGGCGGCCCCATCGCCCGCTTTCAGCTCCAGCAGGAGAAGCTCGCCGAGATGGCGACCGGGATCACGACCGCGCGGCTCCTTGCTCACCGGCTGGCCGACCTGAAGGCCGACGGGCGGCTCACCCCGGCGCAGGTGTCGATGGCCAAGCGCAACAACGTCCGGATGGCCCGCGACGCGGCCCGAACGGCCCGCGAGATGCTCGGCGGGAACGGCATCACGACCGACTACCCCCCGATGCGCCACGCCCAGAACATGGAGACGGTCTACACCTACGAGGGCACCCACGACGTCCACACCCTGATCCTCGGCGAGGAACTGACCGGCATCTCGGCCTTCGATTGAGGCCGGCCCGTCGCCGGCATCAACGCCATGGAAACCAAATGTCACGATTGACGGCCGACGGCGACGAACGTCCCGGCGCAGGTGAAAACAGGATGGTCCACCAGTACTCGTGTAGCGCGTGTGCGTTTCAGGTCCGATCGGAGAACGACGACGAGTTGATCGAACTGGTCCGCACCCACGCGGACGACATGCACGACATGAGCATGTCGCGTGGGGACGTCCGGAGCGGCTGGGAGAACGTGGAGGTCGCGGCGGACGACTGAGGCGGAGACGACCCGACGGCTCGACGGCGTTTTTTCGGCGCGTGGCCCGCCCGGGACGGACGCCTAGTCGGGACCGGCGACGGCGTCCCCGCCCGTCCGGTCGTCGTCGTGCCCGCCGTTCGTCCGGTCCGTCCGACCCTCGACGGCGCGATTCCCGTCTCCGTCTCCGTCTCCGTCTCCCTCCCCGTTCTCGATGGCGGACAGCACGCGCTCGTGGAACGCCTGCAGGACGGCGCTCTCGTCCTCGGCGAGCACCACGTCGCTGGCCGACAGGGTGGCGAGGCCGAACGCGCGCGGCGAGGGCGCGTCGAGCGACCGCTCGACGACCTCGATCTCGCCCGCCCGGACGTCCTCGATCACCGCCTCGATCCCGGCGACGTTGAGCCGGTCCTCCATGATCTCGCGGTAGGTCTCCTCCATCACGGCAAAGGAGTCGAGGTCCCGGGCAAAGGAGAGGAGCATGTCGCTCGCGACCTGTTGCTGGGCCGCGCTCTTCTCGGTGCCCCGGTAGCGCTTGAGGATCATCAGCGCGCGGGTCGCGTTGATCCGGAAGTACCGTTGCAGGAGGTCGGTGCCGTCGAGGGCGGCCCGGAGATCGGCGCGGACGTCGGCCGGATCGATCCCCTCGATCACGTCCGCCACGTCCACCCGCCGGTTGAGCGGCATCGAGAGGGTGAAGCCGTTGCCCGCCACCGCGACCGTGACGTTCGTGGTCGCCCGCCCGGCACAGCGATGGGCGACCAGCCGCGAGAGGCCGTCGTTGAACGCCCGGCCGTACGCGGCGTGGACGTGGTAGCGCCGGCGGTAGTCGTCGCGGTCGCGGACCTCCTCGATCGCAATGCGGTCGGGGGTGGAGACGGACCGGCGGCCGGCGTACCGGACCTGTTCGTCGAACGTCCGGGCGAGCGCGCGGACCGCGTCCTCGCCGAGTGGACGGGTCCGGAGCCACTCGCGGGCCGCCGGCCGGCCGCCGGCGTCGAGTCGGTCGAGGAGGTCGCGCTGGAAGACCAGCATCTCCCGCGCGAGGTCGTAGGACAGCGGCAGTCGCTCCGAGAACCACGAGGGGACGGTCGGGCGCTCGCCCGTCCGGTCGACGTAGGCCTTCGCCCCCCGGCGGTAGCGGAACTCGAACCGGTCGCCCCCGAGCACGAACACGTCGCCGGGGTCGAGGGCGTCGAGATACTCCTCGTCCAGGTCGCCGACCCACTCGTCGTCGCCCCGGGTGACGACGTCGACGGTGAAGGAGTCGGGGATGGTGCCGACGTTCGTCATGTAGATGACGCGGGCGAGCCGGCCGCGCTTGCCGATCAGTGGTTCGCCGACGTCGTACTCGGGGTAGTGGTGCTCGCCGTCCGGCGGGTCGTTCGCGTCCCGCCAGACCTTCGCGTAGACGTTCTTCTCCTCCAGTCCCTCGTAGTCGGCGGTGAGATATCGCAGGAGGCGCTCCCAGGCCCCGTCGTCGAAGTCCCGGAAGGGGTAGGCCCGCCGCAGGACGCCCTTCACCTCCCGCTCGGGCCGGACGCCGTTGATCGCCATGCCGTAGACGTGCTGGGCGGCCACGTCGTGGGCGTTCTCGGGGACGAACACGCGGTCGACGAATCCCTCCTCGGCCTTCGCCAGCATGGTCGCACACTCGACGAGTTCGTCGCGGTCCAGGGCGATCACCCGCCCCTCGACGGTCCGACCGGGGCGGTGGCCAGCGCGCCCCACCCGCTGGAGGAGCGCGGCCACGGACTTCGGCGAGCCGACCTGCACGACCAGGTCGAGGGTGGGCATGTCGATGCCGAGTTCCAGGCTCGTCGAGGAGGTGACCACGTCCAGGTCGCCGGCCTTCAGACGCTCCTCTATCCCCTGCCGGCGCCCCTTCGAGAGCGACCCGTGGTGACAGCCGGAGTTGGACTCGTCGTAGGCGTCGAACGAGTCCCGGAGCGCCTGCAGGACGCGCTCGGCGCCCGAGCGCGTGTTGGTGAACACGAGCGTCGTGTCGTGTGATTCGATCAGGTCGTGGAGGCGGTCGTAGAACCGCCCTCTGACGACGTCGGGGGGCGTCCCGACGAGGTCGTCGGTCGGGCATTCGAGCCGGAGGTCGAAGTCGCGGGCGAACCGGGCGTCGACGACCTCGACGTCCCGGGGCGGGCCGCCCGGGGATTCGCGGCCGACGAGGAACGCCCCCACCGTCGAGAGCGGTTCGACGGTCGCCGAACAGCCGATCCGGGTCGGCGACCGGTCACAGAGGGCCTCTAGCCGTTCGAGCGAGACCGCGAGGTGGGTACCGCGCTTGTTCGCGGCGAGCGAGTGGATCTCGTCGACGATCACGTATTCGACGCTCCGGAGCGTCTCCCGGAACTTCGGGGCGTCGAGCAGGATGGCGAGCGTCTCCGGCGTGGTGTTGAGGACGTGGGGCGGTTCGTCCAGCATCCGTCGACGCTCGGCGTCGTCGGTGTCGCCGTGGCGGATGGCGTGGCGGATCTCGGGGGCGTCGCCGTCACGGGCCGCGATCCGGTCGGCGATCCCCTCCAGCGGGACCGACAGGTTGCGGTGGACGTCGTTGGCCAGCGACTTCAGCGGCGAGACGTAGAGGCAGTGGACCGCGTCGTCGAGGCCCTCCGAGCGACCGCGCTCGAAGAGGTCGTCGAGGATGGCGAGGAAACTCGTCAACGTTTTGCCACTCCCGGTCGGCGCACAGACCAGCGCGTTCTCCCCCGCGTCTATGAGCGGGACGGCCTCGCGCTGTGGCGGCGTGAAGAACCCGCCGTTCTCGGGGACGTACTCGGCGAACTGCTCGACCCACCACTCCCGGACCGGCGGCGAGAGCCGGGCGAGTACGTCCCCGTCCTGGATCGGGACCGTCTCCGGGTCGAACCCCAGGTCGCGCTCGATGGCGACGTCCGACAGCAGGTCCCGACCGGTCATCACCGGTGGGTGGGTACGGAGGCGTAAGGGGGTTTCGTCGCGCGTCGTGACCGCCGACGCTCCGCTCGTGTGCGGGCGTCCGGTGGACGGGTGTCCGTCACGTCGGGCCGCCGCCGCCGAACCGGTCCGCTCACGACTCCGGAACCGGTGCCCTAGAAGGCGCTGGTGGCTGTACCGGAACCATGCACGGAGACGAGGTCGTCGATCGGCTGCTGTTCGAGGCGGGCGTCGAGACCGTCTTTCAGTTCATCGGCCGGTATACGCCCGTCGACCTCGGCATCGTCGGGGACGCCCGTCTCGCCGTCGAGGCGCTCTCCGCGGCGCTCGACCGCGCGGGGATCGACCGGGAGGGCGAACTGTGGACCGACCGGCTCCGCGACCGGATCGCGTCGGCCTCGCCGCTCGACGGGCGGGACTACCCCGAGAAGGAGGGCGCGATGGACCCCAGAGCGCTCACCCGGAAACTGGAGGCGGTCCTGCCCGACGAGCGCCTGGTCGGGGCGGACGGCGGCCAGTTCCGGAAGTGGGCCCTCCACGAACTCTCCGCACCGCCGGCCGACTCGATCGTCTCGTGTGACTTCGCCGCCATCGGTCTCGGCCTTCCGCTGGGGATCGGCCTCGGCCGGTTCCTCCAGGATCGAAACCGCTCGACCGACGACGGGCGAACGGCGATCACGCTCTGTGGGGACGGCGGGTTCATGATGTCGCTTCCGGAACTGGAGACCGCCGTCCGACACGAGGTTCCGGTGGTCGTCGTCGTGGGCAACGACAGTTCGCTGAGCGCGGAGTATCACTCCCTGGCCGTGCAGGGCGGGCCGGCGGAGGTCGCCCGGCTGTCGACGCCCTCGATCGCCGAGGTCGCGACGGCCCTCGGCGCGGAGGGACACGCCGTCAGGCGCGTCTCGGACCTCGACGCCATCGCCGACCGACTCCGGGACCCGGACGGTCCGGTCGTGGTCGAGTGCGTCGTCGACCACGAGGTACGTCACCACAGCTACTGACCCCGGACCCGCGCCGCTCCGGCCGGGCGTCCGGCGGCCGGCACCGACGGGGCGGGCCGACGCCGACCGGGCCGACTCCCCCGGTCTTTTGCCGGCAGACGACCAACGGTCGACCATGACTGCGGTCGACTCGGTCACCTTCCTCGGCACGGGGAGCGCCATGCAACACCCGGACCGGGCCCAGACCGGCCTACTCGTCGCCGGCGACGACCGCCGCCTGCTCGTCGACTGCGGCGCTGGCGTGCTCCACCGGCTTGCCGGCACCGGGGGCGGCTTCGAGGGGACGTCGACGGTCCTGCTGACCCACCTCCACCTCGACCACGTCGCCGACCTCCTCCCGCTCCTGAAGGCCCGGTGGCTCGCCGGCGAGGAGTACCTGGAGGTCGTCGGCCCGGCGGGGACGAAGGCGCTGGTCGACCGCCTCCTCGACGTCTACGACTACCTCGACGGCCGCGTCGACCTCCGTCTGCGCGAGGTCGGTCCCGGCGCGTTCGAGGTCGGGGGGTTCGCGGTCGAGGCGCGCGAGACGCGCCACTCGACGACGGGGCTGGCCTACCGGTTCGGCGACGCCTTCGCCTTCAGCGGCGACACCGAGGCGTTCGCGGGGATGGGCGCGTTCCTCGACGGCTGTCGGGTCGTCGCCCACGACTGCTCGTTTCCCGACGACGTGGACGTCTCCAACCACCCCACGCCCGCACGGCTCGGCGAGAGCCTCGCCGGCCGCGACGTGGGACGGCTCTACCTGACCCACCTCTATCCCCACACGGAGGGGCGCCACGAGGAGATGATCGAGAGCGTCCGGCGGCGGTTCGACGGCGAGGTGCGGGTGGCCAGGGACGGGTTGCGGGTCGACCTCTGACTACCCGATCCGCGTCCCCACGTCCTCGCCCGACAGGAACGCGTCGAGGTCGTCGAGGCCGAAGACGTGGGCGGGCGCGTCCAGGTCGAGGAGGGCGCGCACCTTGCCGGCCATCCCGCCGGTGACGTCGGTGGCGTCGCTCCCGCCGAGGGCGGCCGCGGCGTCCGCGAACCGCTCGATTCGCGGGACGACGGTCCCCTCGTCGTCGAGCACGCCGGGGACCGTCGAGCAGGTGCCGACGCGGTCGGCGTCCAGGTCCCGGGCCAGGCGGACGACCACCTCGTCGCCGCTGAGGATGGTGACGCCCTCGCCGGCGTGGGCGACGCCGTCGCCGTGGAGGACGGGCAGGAAGCCCTCGGCGAGCATCGTTCGGACCTGCTCGAGCGGGAGCGTCAGGGCGCCCTCGGCGTCCCTGGCGGCGGCCGACAGCGGGTGGACCGGGAGCGCGTTCACGTCCCGGTCGTGGAGCCGCGAGAGGACGAACCGGTTGAGCGTCACCATCGCGCCGTGGATGTCCATGACCGCCCGGGCGTCGCGCACGCCCCGCGTGACGGTCGCGCCGTGGGCGTCCGCGTGGTGGTGGCCGAAGCTCCCCGCGCCGTGGACGAGGACGAGGTCCGCGTCGGTCCGGGAAACGGCGGCGGCGGCGGTCCGGAGCGCCCGGTCGTCGAGGGTCTCCGGACTGTCCTTCTCGGTGATGAGGCTCCCGCCAAGTTTCAGGACGATCATTCGATCCGGCGGACCCCCTCGTCGGCGAGTTCGGCGCGGAACGCCTCCTCGCAGCCCGGCGTGAACTCCAGGGCGCGCTCGGTCGCGTCGGCGGGGTCGAGCGCGACGATGCAGCCGCCCCCGCCGGCCCCCGTGAGTTTCGCGCCGTGGGCGCCGGCCTCGCGGGCGGCCCACACCATCGCGTCGAGCGACCGCGCGGAGACGCCGAGCGCGGCGAGCAGGCCGTGATCGAAGTCCATCAGCCCGCCGAGTTCCGCGAGGAGCGCCTCGTCGGGCGGGGCGTCGGGGTCGGCGTCCGCGAGGAGCGCCTCGCCGTGGGCGACGACGTCGCCGATGGTCCCGACGGTGTCGGCCGCGAAGTCGTACGCCTCGCGGAGAGCGCGCACCCCGGCGACGAGTTCGGCCGTGTCGCCGGCGCCGCCGTCGAACCCGACGACGAAGGGGAGGTTCGGCGCCGCGAGCGACCGGCAGTCGTCGCCCTCGACGCGGACGGCGCCGCCGACCGTCGAGCAGAAGGTGTCCGCCCGGGAGGCCTGGCCGTCCTGGACGGCGTACTCGGCGCGGAACGCCCGGTCGGCCAGTTCCTCGCCGGAGAGCGTCGTCCCCAGTTCCCGCGTCGCGGCGTCGATGCCGGCGACGACGACGGCCGCCGAGGAGCCCAGACCCGCCCCGAGCGGGATCTCGCTCTCGACGGTGATCTCGAAGCCCGCGTCGGGGGCGTCCGCGGCGTCGCGGGCCTGGGCGACCGCCTCGTCGACGTAGCCCGTCGCCGCCTCGACCAGCGGCGTCGGGGCGTCCACGTCCGGCTCGCCGATCGAGCCGTCGTAGGCCACGGTGAACCCGTCGAGCGAGAGGTCCTCGGCGTGGACGACGACGTGCCCGTCGGCCCGTTCCTCGACCGTCACCGTCGCGCGCCGCTCGACCGCACACGGGACCGCCGGCTTCCCGTAGACGACGGCGTGCTCCCCGAACAGGTAGACCTTGCCCGGGGCGCTCGAAACCGACATGGGGGATCCACTCGGGGGGAGTGCTTAAGCGGTCCGACGGCGCACGGCGGCGGTCCGGGCTCGCCGTCGCCGGCCCGTCATCGATCGACGGGTCCGGGCGGGCGCGTCAGGCCTCGGCCCCCTCGTCGAGGTCGGACAGGTCGTCGAGGTCGTCGTCGCCCGCGAGGGCCTTCCAGGCGGCGACGACGGCGACCAGCACGGCGAGGACGAACAGGAGCTTACCCAGCGGAAACCCCGCGCCGCCGGCGGCCTCGTCGTCGGTGCCGTCTCCCGCGTCGCCCTCGCCGGCCTCGGCGTCCTCGGCCGAACGCGGGCGGCCGGACCCGGGGGCGTTCGCGGTCGCGGTGAACGACGGCTCGTCGAGGTGGAGTTCGAGGAGGGTGAACTTCTCCATGCACGTACGAACGGTCAGGCGCCGTATAGGCCTAGCGACGGGTCGAGAGCCCCGGAACGGGAGACGACGGCGGCCACGCCGCGCTCGGGAGGGCGCCGGTCGACCGCACGCGACCGGCGTCGTTCGACCGGAGGCGACCGGTGTCGGGAGTTTCATGGGCGCCCGCGGTCGTGGACCGACATGGACCGACGCCGACGCGACTTCCTCGATCGACTGCTGACGACCCCGAGTCCGTCGGGGTTCGAGACCCGGGGGCAACGGACGTGGCTGGAGTACGTGGCGGAGTTCGCCGACGAGACGCAGACGGACGACTACGGCAACGCGGTCGCGGTCCACGAGGGCGGCGACGGCCCCCACGTCGCGTTCGCGGGCCACGCCGACGAGATCGGCTACATCGTCCGCCGGATCGAGGAGGAGGGGTTCCTCCGGATCGGTCCCATCGGTGGCGCCGACCGGGCGGTCTCGCGCGGTCAGCACGTCACCGTTCACGCCGACGACGGGCCGGTGCAGGGGGTCGTCGGGCAGACGGCCATCCACCTGCGCAAGGGGAAAGAGGAGGGCGAGGAGGTGCCGGACCTGCCCGCGCAGTACGTCGACGTGGGCGCGGCCGACGAGGAGGAGGCCCGGGACCTGGTCGCGGTCGGCGATCCCGTGACGGTCTCGACGACGGTCCGCGACCTGCACGGCTCCCGGATCGCGGCCCGGGGACTCGACAACCGGGTCGGGGTCTGGGCCGCCGCGGAGGGGCTCCGTCGCGCGGCCGAGGCGGACGTGGACGCGACGGTATCCGCCGTCTCGACGGTCCAGGAGGAGGTCGGTCGCCAGGGCGCCCGGATGGTCGGGTTCGACCTCGACGTCGACGCCGTCGTGGCGGTCGACGTGACCCACGCCACCGACCACCCGTCGCTCGACGCCGCCCAGCGCGGGCCGATCACGCTGGGCGACGGGCCGGCCGTCACCCGCGGGAGCACGAACCACCCGGAACTCGTCGCCCTCGCGCGGGCGGCGGCGGCGGACGCGGAGCTAGACGTCCAGCTCCAGGCCACGGGGACCGCGACCGGGACCGACGCCGACGCCTTCTACGTCGCCCGTGGCGGAACGCCGGCGCTCTACGTCGGGATTCCGAACCGGTACATGCACACGCCGGTCGAGGTGGTCGACCTCGACGACCTCGACGACGTGGCGACGTTGCTGGGGGCGATGGCCGAGCGCGGCGCCGACCGCGAGGGGTTCGCGGTCGAGATCTGACGCTCCCGAAAGACAACCGTTAAAACTCGCCGACGGGTGGTTCGGCGTATGGCTGGAACCATCGAGGTACTCGTTCCGGGGGGCCAGGCCGACCCCGGGCCGCCGCTCGGGCCCGAACTCGGGCCCACCCCCGTCGACGTCCAGGCGGTCGTCCAGCGGATCAACGACGAGACCGCCGCCTTCGACGGGATGGAGGTGCCCGTCACCGTCGACTACGAGGACGACGGTTCGTTCACCATCGAGGTCGGCGTCCCGCCGACGGCCGAACTCATCAAGGACGAGGCCGGCTTCGAGACCGGAAGCGGCGAGCCCCAGGAGACATTCGTCGCGGACCTCACCGTCGAGCAGGTGCGAAAGATCGCCGAGCAGAAGTCCTCGGACCTGCTGGCCTACGACCTGAAGAACGCCGCCAAGGAGGTCGTCGGCACCTGCACCTCGCTGGGCGTCACCGTCGAGGGCAACGACCCCCGCGAGTTCAAAGAGCGGATCGACGCGGGCGAGTACGACGAGGTATTCGCCGAGGAAGCGCCGGCGTAGGCCGGCGCGACGAGGGAGACGCCGGACCGCGAGCGACGCGAGTTTCGCCGGGGAAGCGACGACGGAGGCCGACACCCGCGGGACGGGAGAGCTTTCCCCCCGCCGCCCCTGGCGTCCGCATGGACGACCGACGCTTCTACGAGGACGTCGAGACGGGCGTCCGGATCGACCTCGGGACCTACGAGATGACCGAACGGGAGATCGTCTCGTTCGCCGAGCGGTGGGATCCGCTGCCGTTCCACGTCGACGGGGAGGCGGCCCGGCGCCACGGCGGCCTGATCGCCAGCGGTCACCACACGCTCTGTGTCACCGCCCGCCTCGCCGTCGAGGGCTTTCGCCGGGAGACGGCGGTCGTCGCGGGGCTGGGCATCGACGACCTCCGGTGGCACCGGCCGGTGCGGCCGGGGGACGCGGTGGCGGCGAGCCTGGAGGTGATCGACAAACGGCCGTCCGAGAGTCACCCCGAGGCGGGCGTGATCCGGGAGTCGGTCGCCGCGACGGTCGACGGCGAGACGGTGCTCACCTACGAGGACGCCGCACTGGTCGCGCGACGGGAGGCCGGCGGTGACGGTCCGGACGGGGACGGCACCCGCCGGTGACCTCCTCCCCGTCGTAAACGACGGGGCTTCCCACGGCACCGCACCGCTGAGTTGGGATATTTGCTGGTTCACGACCCGACTGGTATGACAGGCCGATGGCGGGGCCACACCGCCGTTACTCCTATCCCCGGCAGGGGACTCGGAGTTATCTCGTGCCGAGACACGCACAGCGGTTCGAGATGGGTGTCTCGAACATTCTGGGCCTCGGAGTCCCGATATTGTGCATTTAAGCGGGCGGTGGAGGCCGCCTCGGTGTCCGTCATACTACGATTCGATGATCGCTCATATGGCGTAGATTGTTGGTGAATTAGAGCGCAGTTTCGAGGATGGT
>JBDGUC010000025.1:23212-31759 GCA_042216285.1 Haloferacaceae archaeon | reverse complement strand
AAGTATCTGCGGCCGGTTGGTCGGGGCGCCGACGGGGACGCGGGTCGGTGATGGCAAGCATTAACTACCTCCAGTCTACACCTCCTCGTGTAGCACGGGGTGTTACCAATGTCAAAGCAAGAACCACCTGGTGTGGACCTTGGCCTGTACGAGGGCCAGGACACCGCGTTCCACACCGGAGATACTGGTCGCAAGCAGAGCCCCTCGGTCGAAGCACTCAATCGTTCGAGGGAGGAATACGAAGAGGACGTCAAGGTAGTTCGATCTCACTCTCGGTGTGTCTACTACCCCAAACCGGGGAAGGCGCCCCGGACGCTCGGCGGCGCAATCGCGTCCGCCGAGGGCGAGCAGGTGCAGGTCTTCCCTAACTACAACGACCTGCCCAGCCGCATCGGCATTCCCAACGAGGGATATCTGCGGTTCTCCAACGACCGCGAGTTCGAACAGAAGATCTACGTTCCCTGGTACTGCGACGCGGCGCTCGTCCACGAGCCGACGCTGGTGCTGAACTCGAACACGCACGACCGTCAGCGCGTACGCCACGTCTACACGGGTGCCCGCGAGGGGAGCGTCCTGGTGGTCAACACGCCGGGCCCGGAGAAGTGGCCCGCCGACCGCCACGCCGTTCCGGACACGGCCGGCGAGTGGAGCCCCGAGTTCTTCGAGGCGATGCTCCCGGACGACCACGGCTTCTCGAAGATCGCCACGGTCGACGCCGGTCCGGCCCGCCTCGAATGGCGGTACTCGATCGACGTCGCCACCTCCGGCCTGTGTGCGGCCCTGATCTCCGCCGAACCCGACCTGTGTGAGGTCACGCTCGACGACCTGAAGTCCCAGGTCCGGGTCCAGTTCGACGAGGACGAGGCCGCCCAGCGGGTTCGTGATATGGAGCGCGTCTACGACGAAGTCGAAGTCATGGAGGTCGACTAACACATGAGCTCGGACGAACCTGTCATCAAGGACCACTTCGCGGTCGATCCGTCGTCGCGACCGGCGGACGCCCGCTACAACGAGGAACCGCAGGATCCCCGCTGGAACCCGAACCGCGAGGACACGGGCGACAGCCGGATGAAGGGGTTCGAGGAGTACGACATCGCGTGTAACCAGGTCCACGACGCCCCGCGGACGTGGGCGACCGGGAACTGGCGGTACACCAAGTACACCATCAACCCCGACGAGTGCATCGAGTGTGCGAAGTGCTGGGTCTACTGCCCCGACGGCTTCATCGACCCCGTCCCGAAGGACGACACGTACAAGATCTCACAGGACTACTGCAAGGGCTGTGGGATCTGCTGGAACGAGTGCCCGGTCGATGCGATCAAGAAGACGGCCGAACTCGACCGCGCGTACGCCGAGTTCCAGGGCAAGGAGACCCGCTTCGACACGGACCAGTGGGACTTCCAGTACCGCGGAACCGAGGCGACGGCCGCGGGCGTCCGCGAATACCACGGCTTCGACCCCGACGACGAGTCGACGTGGCGCCGGGCCGCAGAGGAGAAGGGCCCGTCGGCGGGTCGGCCCAACATCGACTACGACAGCGACGACCCGCGCTTCGGCGGCAAGGGCGAGGACGCCTCCGACGTCGTCGACCCGTCGCTGGAATCCGCATCCGACTGACGAGGTGATATCATGGCACAACGAGAAATCTCAGAGGACATCCAGGTTGGCGGCGAGAAGTACTGGACCGTCACCGAGAAAGGCAATGCCGTAACGAATCTGAACGGCGCCGTCGGCCACGCGGCCAAGGCGGCCGACGTCGACTACGTCGGTGGCCTCCCGATCCGGCCGACGACCGGCGTCGTGAACGAACTGGCGACCATCATCCAGGACAACGACCACAAGGCGTCGTTCAACCGTGCGGTCAGCGAGCACGAGATGGCGGCGCTGGTCTGTGGGGCCGGCCTGGCCGGCGCCCGGGCGCTCCACCACTCCAGTGGTGTCGGCGTGACCGTCGTCTCGGAGGTCTTCTGGTCGATCGCGACCTACCGCCTCCCCGTGCTGTTCGCCTGTGGGAACCGCGTCCTCGACCAGCCCGGGTCGTTCGGCCCGGAGATGACCGAGGCGATGACCTTCGACACGGTCCCGATGCTGCAGGTCTACCCCGAGAACCCGCAGGAGGGGTACGACATGACCCTCGCCCTCTACCGCATCGGCGAGGACCCCAAGGTGCAGCTCCCGATGTCGATGGTCTTCGAGGGCCACTACGTGACCCACGTCCGCGAGGAACTCGAACCGGTCACGGACTCCGAGGCCCGCGAGTACGTCGGGGACCTCCGCGAGAAGGCCTTCTCCGAGGGCGGCTTCCAGCCCCTGGACCCGCGCAACGGCACTCCGGTCCAGAAGGGGACCCAGGTCGCCACCGGCCAGATCATGGAGTTCAAGAAGAAGGCCGACGAGGCGATGATCAACGCCCGCGAGGAGGTCATCCCCCAGGCGTTCGAGGAGCTCGAGGAGATCACCGGCCGTCACTACGAGCAGGTGATGGAGTACAAGATGGACGACGCCGACCTGGCGTTCGTCACCATCGCCGGCGGGATGACCGCCGTCGCCAAGGAGCTCACCGACAAGCTCCGCGAGGAGGAGGACCTCAAGATCGGCGTGGTCCGCCCGCTCGTCTACCGGCCGTTCCCGACCGAGCAGCTGGCCGACTCCCTGCGCGGCCTCGACGCCATCGCCGTCTGTGACAACAACGAGCCCTCGGGCGCTGCGGCGGACGGCGGGAAGCTGTTCCGCGAGGTCCGTGCGACGCTGTACGAGGAGGACCAGGACGTTCGGCCGAACGTCCTCGGCTACGTGCTCGGGCTCGGTGGCCGCGAGTTCAGCCACGTTCACTTCGAGGAGATCGTGGACGAACTCAAGGACACCCAGGAGACCGGCTCCATCCAGGGCCCCGACGTGCGCTGGAAGGGCTACAGGGAGTAACCACATCCCGTTACACCCACCCCAGGCACCGTAAGAATAATAGACGCACAACAACAAGCGCAACACAGACGGAACCACAAAACAATGTCAACCGAAGAGCAAGACGAAGGCGGACTTGGCGTCAACATCAAAGAGGGTAGTCAGCGGACTACCGGCGGCGTCGCCGAGACCAAGGACTTCGAGCAGGTAACTGCGACCCGTCCGGACGTCAAAGGCGGCATCAACGAGGGCGACCATCTGTACGCCGGCGGCGAGCGGATCTGTGCCGGCTGCATGCCCCACCTCGCGATGAAGCTCATCGCGAAGGCGTGTGGCCCGGACACCATCGCGGTCACGGCGACGGGCTGCATGTACGTCGCTGCGACCAGCTACAACAACTCGCCGTGGGCCGTCCCGTGGGTGCACAGCAACCTCGGGAACCCGGGCTCGTACGCGGCCGGCATCTCCGACGCGTACAAGATGATGATGCGGAAGGACAAGGTCGATGGCGACTGGAACGACGAGAAGATCAACGTCGTCGCCATCGGCGGTGACGGTGGCACCGGTGACTTCGGCATCTCCCACGCCGTCGGCGCCACCAACCGCGAGACGGACATGCTGTACGTGATGTACGACAACGAGTGCTGGGCCAACACCAACATCCAGGCCACCCAGTCCTCGCCGTACGGAACGCGGACCACGACGAGCCCCAAGGGCACCCAGACGTTCAAGAAGGACGTCCCGATGGCCCTGGCCACCGGCCTGTCCACCTCGGACCCGTACGTCGCCACCGCGGCGGTTTCCCACCCCGAGGACTACATCAGCAAGATGCGCAAGGGCCTGGCCCACGACAAGATGGGCTTCATCGCCGTCCTCGCGCCCTGTACCAAGGGCTGGGACATTCCCGAGCAGAAGGCGGTCGAGCTCTCGCGGCTCGCCGTCGACTCCGGAATGTTCCCGCTGTGGGAGTTCGAGGACCACGAGTTCTCGTTCACCTACCAGCCCGAGGAGCGCATCCCCATCCGGGACTTCTACAAGATGCAGGGTCGGTTCGAGCACGTCACCGAGGAGGAACTCGAGATGGTGCAGCAGAAGATCGACGAGAAGGCCGACTTCCTCGGCTACCCCGAGCGCTCGAACGCGTAGAGCAGACGCCGCTTCCGCTTTCTCGCTTTTTTCGCCCGCGTAGCGGCGGCTCCGCAGTCGGCCCGCGTCCCCCTCGCCTCAGCCGCCGGCCCGTCGTTCCATCAACCGGTCCCTGACCAGTTCGGCGACGTCGAGGAGGTGTGCCTGGCCGAACGTCGCCACGATCAGCGCGCCGAGCGCGTTGAAGATCAGGTCGCGGATGGTGTCGTCGAGACCGTGCTGGGCCAGGGGCATCTGGACGCCCGTCGCACCGGAGAGGAGATCCAGTCCGAACTCGAACAGTTCCCAGACCACGCCGACCGCGAGGACGACCACGAGGAGGTAGACGAACGCGAACCGGGTCGGAATGTGGATGTCGTCGCTGTGGAGTTCGACCGCCCGGGCGGCGGTGTAGCCGACCCCGGCGACGAGCGACGCCGAGGCGGCGTGGGTGAGGTGGTCCCACCACCGGATCTGTCCGTACAGCCCCGCGGAGCCGAGCGTGTGCAACAGGACGGCGGTCGTGATCCAGAGCCCGAGCCAGGGGTCGAGGGGCAACTCGTAGTTGCGTTCGAGCACCGCCGGGAGGACGGTGATACAGAGCGCCACGCTCCCGTTGACGATGGCTTTCGGTCGGGCGAAGACGATCCCGTAGCCGACGATGCAGAGCAACGCGACCTGCATCAGCCGGGTGATGCGTCGCTGGTCGGGCACCGACGGCCGCGGGAGCAACGTCATCGATCCACCAGGCGCCGGATCGCCCGCCGGACGTAGCGATCCCGGCGCCTGAAGTACGCGTCGAACAGGATTCCGGCCACGAGTCCGGCCAGAACCACGTACAGCCACTCGATCATCAGCGCCCGGTTGGTCGTGAGGTAGGCCGTCCCGAGGAACCGATCGAAGCCCCACCGGACGATCGACCAGGCGGCGACCGAGGCCATCGTCGTCATGATGACGAACGTGACGGCGAACCAGTGGGTCATCCGGAGGGACGTGAACGTGTGGAGTTCGACCGTGATGACGAGCGCCAGCCCCGCGATGGCGAGGTAGGCGGCGAAGGTGCCCACCCGCCCGCCGAACAGCCCCCGGACGAGGACCGGCGACAGCGCGAGGACGAGCAGTTCCCAGGGGAGCATCACGTGCCACTCGCGGGTGCCGACGGGCGGGACGAGCGTGATGACGCCCGACGCGGCCACGAAGACCGTCCACTGGCGGTCGACGTCGAGGACGCTCTCGACGAACACCACGAGGAGCACGCCGATCAGTGCCCAGGCGATCAGGGCGTTCGTGCGTCCGTCCCGAAACAGCCGGTCGAGCCCCTCGGACGGCGTCGGTCGGTCGGACCCGCCGGTGGGGTCCTCACCGCCGCTCATACCGTGACCCGACGCGTCATCGAGTCATAAATCCCCCGACGCGCTTATGTCGCCCAATCGTCTCGCATACACACATGATGCTTCCGACCCACGTGCTGGTCGGTCTCGCCCTGGCGGCGCCCCTCCTCGTCCTCGCGCCGGAACACGCGCCCGTGGCGCTCGCGGGCGCACTCGCCGGAAGCGCCCTCCCGGATCTGGATCTGTATCTCGATCACCGGCGGTACCTCCACTACCCGACGGGCTACGCCCTCGCCGCACTCCCGGCCGCGGCCGCGGCGGCGCTCGTCGGGACGCCGGCGGCCGTCGCCCTCGCCTTCCTGCTCGCCGGCGCCGCGCTGCACTGTCGGATGGATCGGTACGGCGGCGGACTCGAACTCCGGCCGTGGGAGGAGGGATCCGACCGCGGCGTCTACGACCACGTGCGGGGTCGCTGGCTTCCTCCCCGGCGCTGGATCCGCTACGACGGCGCGCCGGAGGACGTCCTGCTCGCGGCGCTCGTGGGCCTGCCGCTGGTGGTCGAACTCCACGGCCCGTTCCGGTGGGTCGCCCTCGTCGCTCTGGCGGTGGGCGGGGCGTACGGGCTCGTTCGCCGTCGACTGGCCGACCTGGCGCCACGGGTGCTCGCCCGGGTGCCCCGATCGCTCGCGGTCCGCGCCCCGGACCGCTACCGGGAGTAGCGCACCCGGCGCCCGCGAGTCCGCGTCGGTCGCCTCGGGACGCGGACGCCCCCGCCGCTCTCAGTCCAGCGGCGTGGTCCGTCCGGTCACCGTCTCGACGTCGAGTTCGACGATGGTGATCTCGATCTCGTCGATCGCCTCGTCGAAGACGCGGATGGGGGTAAAGCGGCGGTTGATCTCGGCCGTGTCGAACCGCCCGTGTTCCGATTCGGGCAGTTCGGTCAGGTGGCCGGTGACGACGACGCTCCACGAGTCGAGTTCGTGTGGGTCGTCGGTCGGGTCGGTCTCGTAGAGGACGTAACACGCCGTCCCGGTCGTCTCCCAGAACGCCCGTTTCTTGCTCCCCTCGGTCGAGCCGAGGCGGAAGTAGATTCGCTCCCCGTCGTAGTAGTGGGCCAGCGGCACGGCGTAGGCGTCGTTCCCGTCCGCGAGCGCGAGCACGCCCGTCTCGGCCGTCCGCAGTCGTTCCTCGACCTCCGCGTCGTCCATCCCGTGCGTGTATGCGAACTCGATGTTTTCCATGGTGGTCGTCCCCCGTCGCCTCGCGGGGACCTACGGCGTCGTCCGTGTTCGTTCTTCCGCCACCCGGACGGCGCTCGCTACGGATCCCCGCCGAACAGCCGGACGAGGCGGTCGCGGTTCAGGTAGCCGACCACCGCCGCGACGGCGAGGACGGCGGCGACGACGGCCGCCCCCAGTATCCGATCCGTGCCCAGGAGGTCGCCGACGAGGGTGGCGAGCACGAAGGCGGGCGCCCGGCCGACGACCGCGAGGACGACGAGTTGCCACAGCGGGATTCTGGTGAGCCCCCCGGCGAAACAGAGCACGTCGTCGGGGAGGCCCGGCACGAGAAAGAACGCGAGGAGGACCGGTCGGGCGTAGTCGTCGCCGAGGGCGTCGAACCGCGCGAGGGCCTCCTCGTGGACGATGCGCTCGACGTAGGCCCGTCCGAACCGCCGGGAGAGCCAGAACGCGAGGGTGCTCCCGATCGTCAGCCCCACGAGGTTGTAGACGGCCCCCCACCACGCGCCGAACAGGTAGCCCGAGACGACCGCCATGACGTGTCCCGGGATCGGCGCGACGACGACCTGGAGCGCCTGGAGACAGACGAACACGAGCGGCGCCCAGATCCCGTAGCCGCGGACGAACGCCCGCAGTCGGGCCGGGTCGGTCAGGACGGACAGGTGGCGGTGGACGATCAGCGACGCGGCGACGAGGACCGCGACGGCCACCGCCACGTGTGCCAGGAACCGCCGGCGGGCCCGGGCCGACGCGAACAGCCGTCGCTCCCCGAGCCGCGTCCGCAGTCGGTCGAGCGCGTCCATCACGTCGCCTCCGCCGTCGACGACGGTCCGACGCACCTTAGCGTCGGCCCACGCGCGAGGGACGTCGAACACACACACTGAAGGTGGTGTGTGTCCCATTCACACCCGGCGAGATGTACGAGATCGTTGCGGGAATCGACACGAACGAGCGTCGTGCCCGCGCCCTGGCGAACGCCATCGTCGAGATGCCGCTGGACCGGGAGCGGGTTCGGGTCACCCTCCTCCACGACTTCACCGACAATCCCGAGGGGGCGTCGGTGACGCAGGTCGGGGCGGTCCGCAGGGCCACCGAGATCCTCGACGGCGCCGGGATCGAGGTGGCGCTCGAGGAGTCGAGCGGCGATGCGTCGACGGCGATCATCGAGGCGGCAGAGGAGCTGGACGCCGACCTCGTCGCCGTGACCGGGCGAAAGCACACGCCGGCGGGCAAAGTGCTGTTCGGCAGCGTCACGCAGGGGGTCATCCTGGGGACCGAACGGCCGGTCCTGGTCTGTAGCGCTCCCCCCGAGTGAGCGGTGGCGGGGTCGGATCGACGGGAGGACAACGACGGTCAGCGCACGACGGTGACCGGCCGCGTCACCCGTTCGACCAGCCCCGTCGCCACGCTCCCGAGCATCCGTTCGGCGCGCGCGGAGCGGCCGCGGTGGCCGACGAAGACGGCGTCGAACCCCTCCTCCTCGGCGTACTCCGCGACCCGGTCGACCGGGTCGCCGTAGAGCAACTCCGTCTCGACGGTCAGGCCGAGGTTCGCCGCGAGGGCCGCCGCGTCGTCGAGGACGGCCACTCCCCGCTCCTCGGCCTCCTCGACGCTCTCGAGCACCAGTCTGCGGTCGGCGTCGGCCAGCCCCGACACCGGTTCGTCGCCCCCCGCCTCGTAGACCGAGGGGTCGACCGCGTGAACCGCCGTGATCGATCCGTCCATCGCGTCGGCGACGTCGATGGCGTACGCGAGTGCGGTTTCGGACTCCGGGGAGCCGTCGACGGCGACGAGGAAGTGTGCGTTCATGGACGTACCGTGGTCGGCCGGGAGGTCAAACGCCGCGTCGATTCCAGCGCCGCGAGAACGAGTCTCCGCCCCGACTGCCGGTGGTCGTCCGTCGCTCCGGGTGGCCGGCGTTCCCGGTCGCCGGCAGTCGGCCGGTCGCC
>JBDGUC010000025.1:0-23112 GCA_042216285.1 Haloferacaceae archaeon | reverse complement strand
CCGGTCGCCGGCAGTCGGCCGGTCGCCCGGCCGGACGTGGCGACGCGGGTCCGACCTAGGCCTCCTCGGCTTCGGCTTCGACGTCCGCCTCTCTCCAGCCCCCGGCGTCGACCACCTCGAAGAGCTTCCGCCAGTTCTCGTCGTCCTCGCTCTCGGGGAGTTGATCGCGGAGTTGCCGGAAGTCGGACTGCGGGACCAGCGTACTGACGAGGTCGACGACGACCCGGGCGTGATGGGCCGCCTTCGGCGGATCGATCCCCTCGACGTCGCTCACGCGGTCGACGAACTCACGCCAGTCGAACCGCTGGCCGTGTTCGACGACGGCGCCGGTCATGTACCACCTGATCTCCATCGGCAGGGAGGCGGCCAGGTCCTCCGCGGCTCCTTCGGGGATCCGCTCTCCCAGGGTGTACAACGTCGCCCGGATCGCCCGCACCGCCTCGCCGGTGCCAGGGAGTTCGAGTCGGTGCTGGATCTCGCCGGTGAACTCGTCGAAGTCCATGGGGGACGTTGACGGGGCGATCCAATGAATCGGCGTGACTCTTCTCGCGTGGCGGGACAAATGCCGCCGGGACTCCCGGACGCGGCGGCGGCCGTCCGCGGCGCCCGTCGTCGGTCCGTGCGACGCGGCCGGACCGGTAGACTGCGGACGGTCGATTGCGCGGTAACGAAACATTAGTCAGTCTGGTTCGAGAAGGCCCACGAGATGCCTGACGGTACCACGGGATCCGAAGCGTCGGCCTCGTCGGAGTCGTCCGGCGGGGTCGAGACGGAACTCTCCCGGGACATGAGCCTCTTCGACATCACGTTCATCGGCGTGGGGGCGATGATCGGTGCCGGCGTGTTCGCGCTCACGGGCTTTGCCGCCGGTCTGGCCGGGCCCGCGCTCACGCTCGCATTCCTTCTCAACGGGTTCGTCGCCCTGTTCACGGCCGTCTCCTACGCCGAACTCGGCGCGGCGTTTCCCGAGGCCGGGGGCGGCTACCTCTGGGTGAAGGAGGCGCTCGTCGATCCCAACGGCTTCTACGCCGGGTGGATGAGCTGGTTCGCCCACGCGGTCGCGTGCTCGCTGTACGCGGTGACGTTCGGCGTCTTCCTCACGGAGTTCGTCATCTACGGGACCGGACTCACCCACCAGTTCGTCCTCTTTGGCTTCCTCGATCAGCTTCTGACGGAGAAGATCCTCGCCCTGTGTATGATCGCGCTGTTCGCGTACATCAACTACCGGGGCGCCGAGGAGACCGGCAAGGCTGGCGTCGTCGTCACGGCGATCAAGATCGTCATCCTCGGGGTCTTCGTCGTCTTCGGCATCCTGGCGACGGTCAACACGCCCGACTGGCCCCAGAAGTTCCTCGGCAACCCCTCGTTCGATCCGAACGGGATCGTCGGGATCATCGGCGCGATGGGCTTTACCTACATCGCCTTCGAGGGGTACGAGATCATCGTCCAGTCGGGCGAGGAGGTCGTCGATCCCGGCGAGAACGTCCCCAAGGCCGTCTTCTACTCGCTTCTCATCGTCGTTCCGATCTACATCCTCGTGGCCTTCGCCGCCATCGGCGGCATCGAGACCACGTCCGACCTGGCCGCCCGCGCCGGCATCGCGGCGGGCGCCCCGACGTGGCGGTTGCTCGGCAATCTCGGCGAACTCGGCATCATCGAGGCGGCCGGTCAGTTCGTCCCCTACGGCGTCCCGTTGCTCCTGCTTGCGGGGCTGACGGCGACGATGAGCGCCCTCAACGCGACGGTCTACTCCTCCTCGCGGGTCTCCTTTGCGATGGGCCGGGACCGGGCGCTCCCGGAGTTTTTCAGCCGCGTTCACCCCGAGAAGCGCACGCCCCACCTGGCGATCTTTCTCTCCGCGATCCTCATCGCGGTGATGGCGATCACGCTCCCGATCGAGGCGGTGGCGGCCTCGGCGGACATCATGTTCATCCTGCTGTTCGTGCAGGTCAACTGGACCGTCATCAAGATGCGCAAGACCCATCCCGACCTCCCGCGGACGTTCGAGATCCCCTACATGCCGTGGCCGCCGCTGGTGGGCATCGTCCTCCAGTTTCTCCTGACGCCGTTCCTGCTGTCCGCGCTCGGCATGAAGGTCGGCCTCGGTCCCGACTCGCACGGCTTCATCGCCCTGGTGACGACGCTGCTCTGGATGGGGATCGGCATCGTCGTCTACTACGGATACTCCGGGCCGAAGGAGGCCGAAAAGCTCGAAGAGGAGGCCCCGACGGTGGCGACCGAACAGGCCCCCGCCCCCGAGCGGGCGGCCCGCGACCAGCGGCTTCTCGTCCCGATCGCCAACCCGGAGAGCGTCGAACAGTTGATGCGGACGGCCCTCGACGTCGCCGAGGACCGCAACGCCGAGATCGAGGTCATGAGCGTCGTGACGGTGCCCCAGCAGACGCCGCTCTCGGAGGGACGCCGGTTCGTCGGCGAGGAACGGGCCGTGCTGGACCGCGCCATCGAGTTCGCGGACGAGACTCACCCCGACGTGCCGGTCAGCGGAAAGCTCCGCATCGGCCACGACGTCGCCAGGGCCATCCTGAACACCGTCGAACAGGACGACGCCGACGTCGTGTTGATGGGGTGGCGCGGGCGCGGACGCCGTGCGGACTACGTCCTCGGGAGCAACGTCGACCGGGTCGTCACCGGGGCCCGGTGTGACGTCCTCGTCGAGCGGATGGGACCGACGGGCGAGGTCGGGTCGATCCTCCTCCCCTCAGCGGGGGGCCCCCACGCCGAGTTCGCCGCCGAGGTCGCCCGCGCCATCGCGGTCCCGAACGACGCACGCGTCGACGTGATTCACGTCGCCGCCGGCGACACGGGAACCGTCGAGGACCTCCTCTCCACGACGGCGGCTCCGCTCGAGGACGACGGCGTCGAGACGAGTACGACCGTGGTCCGGGGCGACGACGTGGTCGCGACCATCGTCGAGCGCTCCGCCGACTACGACCTCACGATCATCGGCGCCTCGCGGGAGAGCCTCCTCCAGCAACTCGTGTTCGGCGCCGTCCCCGAGGAGGTCGGACGACGGGCGAAGAGCACGGTCATCATGGCCAAACGCGACCTGGGCATCACCTCGCGGCTCACGCGCCTGTTCCGTGGCTCGCGGCGGCGCTGATCCTCGATCGGCGGTCCGCGACGTCTTCGCGCGCTTGACGTTCCACGCGTCTCCCTCATCGTCCCCGTCCCCGTTCCCGGGCGTCTCCAGCACCGTCGGCGTCGCCCGGTGCGTGTCGCGGTTCGGGAACCGCCGGAGGCCCGCCTCCCCGATTTCGCCTCGCAGCGGCGTTCGCGTTCGTCCGTTCGGGGGCCCGGTGGGTGGTTCGGGTCGGTGGTGGCGGACGTTCTCGCCGGCACACTCCGCCCTGCGCGGCCGGTCGCCGAGCCCCTGGTCGGGGTCGCGGTCGCGCGTTCGTATCCGGGCACGCACGGAAGAGCGAGACGTCGCCTCCGGCCGGCGCGGGCCGCCGCGTTCTCACCGTCTCGGAATGAGAGGTCACCCTTTATTATCGGCCGGTGTAGCAACGAATGCGATGAGTAGCGAAGGGGCGGAGGAGTACACCTTCGTCTGTCCGGCGTGTGGCGAGTCCCTGGCGGTGAACCCCTCGATGAAGGAGGCGCTCATCGATCGGGGCTGTGTCATCTGCGGTACCGCCGTGACGGCGGAGGCGTTCACCGAACAGTCGGCCGCCGATTCCTCGTGAGACTCTTCGCCGCGTGCGTCGGCCCCCGCGACCCGGGATCCGGAATCGCCGGCGGGTCCCTCCCGCGTCCGGACGGCCACGCGTGCACCGACAAGCCTTAATCGGGTCCTCTCGTCTGTGCGAGACGAGACGAATGGCTCTGGAGCAGCAGACCGAGCTATCGAGGGAGGAGACCGACACCCTCCTGGGCCGCCACGAGACCGGCGTGTTGTCGCTGGCCCGCGCGGACGAGCCATACGCCATCCCCATCTCGTACGGCTACGACGCCGAGAACCGACGATTCTACCTGCGCCTCGTTTCGACGCCACAGAGCGAAAAGCGACGGTTCCTGGCCTCCTCGCCGCGTGCCCGGTTCGTCCTGTACGAGGAGCACGACGACGTCTACCGGAGCGTCGTCGCCATCGGGACCCTGGAGGAGATCCCCAGGGACGAGTTGACCGTCGAACACGTCGAGCAGTACGGCGAGGCCAAGCGACCGCTGTTCGAGATCTGGGGGGAGTCGAGGCAGGATCTCAACGTCAAGCTCTACCGGTTCGATCCGGACGAGGTGAGCGGTCGTCGGGTCGAGATCGAGCGGGACGACGGGGGCTGACTGGGCGACCGGCCGTTCCGCGACCCACCGGGGCCGGACGGTCCTGCACACTGAAGTGTGCCCGCGTCGAACACGAACCCGATCCATGCCCGACGGGATCCGCGCCACCGTCGAGTTCGCCGTCCCCGACGTCTGTCCGGTCGTCGCACTCTCGCAGGCGGCCGAGACGACGATCGACTCCGTGGTGGCGAACGTCTCCCCGCCGGGCTGTCGGGAGAGCGTGACCGAGTTCTCGGTGGACGCGGACTGCGATCCCGACGCGGACGTCACGCCGATCTTCTCGCACGGGTCGACGTGCCGGTATCGGCTGGCCCACGACGGGGGACGGGACTGTCCGTGCGAGCGACTCGGCCGGTTCGGCTGTCCGGTCGCCCGCTACGTCGCCCGGGAGGGGACGCTGACGCTGGTCTTTCACGCGGCCGACTACGAGGAACTCCGGGACGTGGTCGCCGACCTCCGGGAGCGATTTCCCGAGGTGGACATAAAGCGGTTCGTCCGCTCCCCGGCCGGTGAGCGGACCGAGGACAGCGCCTTCGTCGACCGGACCAAGCTCACGGCCCGCCAGCTCGACGTACTGGAGACCGCCTACGAGATGGGCTACTTCGACCGTCCCAGACGGGCCAACGCGACGGAGGTCGCCGCGGAACTCGGCGTCAGTTCCTCGACGTTCGGCGAACACCTCGCGGCGGCGGAATCGAAGATCCTCGGCGACGTCCTCTGAGTCCGGCGGGCGTCGACGAACGGCGTCCCCGTTCAGTCGACCGATCGCGGACCGCCTTCCGGGCCGGGGTCGTCCCGTCGCGAGCGGCCCGCCGGTCGTCCCCCACGTATAAACCCCCCCGGATGCTGAGGGTGTGCGTTCCTCCCCGTGGCCCTCCATACTGGTAGTATGAGTCAGTCACCGATGGCCGCCCTGCCCGTCGAGATTCCCGGACGATCGACCCCCGAGACGGTGGTCGAGGACGCGGACGCCGTTCAGGAGGTGCTCGACGCGCTCGACGACGCCGGCTGCCGCGCCATCCTCGACGCGACCAGCGACGACGCCCTGTCGGCGACCGAACTCTCGGAGGCGTGTGACCTCCCGCTCTCGACGACCTACCGCAAACTCGACGTGCTCGCCGGCGCGGGACTGCTCGAAGAGCGGACCCGGATCCGCCGCTCGGGCAAACACCTCAGCGAGTACGCCCGGCTGGTCGAGGAGGTCGTCGTCTCGATCGACGACGGCGGGGAGATGGAGCTTCGGATCTCGCGGTGCGATCGTTCCGACCCCTTCTCCTCGCTCGCGTCGCGCGTGGCCGAGAGCCAGTAGACCACGGGCACGGCCATCGGCGCCCCGCGGACCCGCCCCGGGCGGGTGTCTCACGGCGCTCTCTCACAGCCCCCAGGCGACCGGCAACCAGAGATACGCCATCACGGTCAGAAACAGGATGCCAAGGAGGTTCACCCAGATGCCGACCCGGGCCATCTGCGGGATCGAGAGGGAGCCGCTTCCGAAGACGATCGCGTTCGGCGGCGTGGCAACCGGGAGCATGAACGCGAACGAGGACGCCACCGCGACGGTCACCATCAGAATCAGCGGGGGGACGGCGAGCGACCCGCCGAGACTCGCCATCACCGGGATGAACAGCGAGGCGGTCGCGCTGTTGGACGTGACCTCGGTGAGGAAGACGACGAGCGTCGTCACCGCGAGCAGGATCCAGACGAGTGGGACGCCCCGCAGTCCGGCGAGTCCGCCGGCGATCCACCGGTCGAGTCCGCTCACCTGGAACGCCCGCGCCAGCGAGAACCCTGCGCCGAACAGGAGCAACACCCCCCACGGCACCCGGGTCGTCGCCTCCCAGTCGAGGAGGAACTCGCCGCGCTGCAGGTCGACCGGGATCAGAAAGACCAGGACGCCACCGACGAGGGCAACGACCGTGTCGGTGATCCCCGGCGCCACGGGTTCGATGACGAACGGCCGGAGGAGCCATCCCAGCACGACGACCGCGAAGACGGCGACGACGCGCCGCTCGCCCGTGCTCATCGGGCCGAGGGCCGCCAGTTGCTCCTCGATGACCGCGCGGCTCTCCGGGATCGTCCGGACCTCGGGGGGGAGTACCGCCATCAGGACGACCCACGTCACGAGCAGGAAGACGGCGGCGAGCGGGAGGCCGAACAGCATCCACTGGACGAAGCCGATGCCGACGCCGGCCGTCGACCGGACGACCCCGGCGAGGATGGCGTTCGGCGGCGTGCCGATGAGCGTGGCGATCCCCCCGATCGACGCCGCGTAGGCGATCCCGAGCATCAGCGCGGCCCCGACGTTCGACCGGGGTGGCGTCCGGGCGTCGAGCGCCGTCGCCGGATCGGGTTCGACGGGGACCGACTCGCCCGGCGACCGGAACGCCTCGATCTGTGCGACGACGGCCATCCCGATCGGGACCATCATCATGGCCGTCGCCGTGTTCGACACCCACATCGAGAGGAACGCCGTGACGACCATGAACCCGAGGACGAGGCGGCGCACGTCGTCGCCGGCCCGGAGCAACACGGCGAGCGCGATGCGCCGGTGGAGGTCCCAGCGTTCGATCGCCAGGGCGACCAGGAACCCGCCGAGAAAGAGGAAGACGACGGGGTCGGCGTAGGGCGCCGCCGCCTCGACGACACTCGTCACGCCGAGCGTCGGAAAGAGCACGATCGGGAGCAGGCTGGTCACCGGGATCGGGACCGCCTCGGTCAGCCACCAGGCCGCGATCCAGAGGGTGCTGGCGAGGACGGCGTCGGCCCCCGGCGGGAGGCCGGGCGGGGTGACGACGTACCGGGAACCGACGAACAGGAGCGGACCGAGCACCAGGCCGAGTTCCCGTCGGCGGGTGTATCGCGTCTCGCTCATCGTCCATTCCGACCTCTCGCCGCGATCACAAGAACTCTGCTCCCGGCGGACCGCGCACGCCTTCTGCAGGTCGACCCCGTCCGGTGTGCACGCGGGAAGCGGGGCGTTTACCCGCGAATCCCCTCCTCGGCCCCGTCTCGCCGTGCGTTCCCTCGCGTCCGGGACGGCGCCCGGCGCTCCCGCTCGTGGGACGGATCGCCGAGTATTCCCACATTACTATTGACCGAACGGGTCCATCGACGCCCATGCGCCTCCGAGGATCGTTCCCGGTCGTCCTGCTGGTCGTCACCGTCGTCGCCGCTGGCACGAGTCCAGCGGTGCTGGCGACGACCGTCGCTGCACAGGGCGGCATGGGCGGCGGACAAAACGGCGGCGGCACGGGTGGTCAAAACGGCGGCGGCATGGGCGGACAAAACGGCGGCGGCATGGGCGGTCCGAACGTCTCGGTGGGACCGGGCCCCCGCGGGGGACAGTCGGTCACGATCCGGAACGTCGGCGAGAACCGGACGATCCGCGTGCAGTTCCGGTACGGGTCGAACGTGCCCGACATGGGCGTCCGCATGCACGAGATGACGGTCACCACCGCCCGGGGCGGCGACTACCAGTTCACGGTCCGGACGGCCGCGAACGCGAGCGCGGGCGTTCCGCGGTTCGCCGGTCCGGCGCCGTTCGGCTACTTCAACGTCACGCACACGTTCCCGAACGCGAACGTCACGAACGCCTCGATGACGTTCGCCCTCGACCGGACGCGGCTGCGCCAGCGCAACGTCTCGGCCGAGAACGTCTCCCTGTACCGGTATACGGCACGAAACCGGACCTGGGATCGCCTCCGGACCCACGTGGTCGAGCGAAACGCCTCGCAGGTGACCTTCCGGGCGGAGTCCCCGGGACTCTCCGAGTTCGCCGTGGCGCCGACGACGGCCGCGTCGACGCCCACGGCGACGCCGACCGAGACGGCGACGACGACGGCGACGACGACCGGAACGGCCACCGCCACGTCACCGCCGTCGACGGAGACGCCGACCCAGGGCGGCGGTCCCGGGTTCGGGCCGGTGCCCGCCGTCGTCGCGCTGCTGGCCGCCGCCGCGCTGGCGAGGTGGGGGTAGGGGAGCGTCCGGAGGATGCTGGCGGCGGCGTCGACCTCCTCCCCTCTCTGAGAGGGGGGAGCCCCCGAAGGGTGTTCGTGGGTGCGGGTTTCCTCGGCCCTCACGTACGCTTTCGCGTGGGGCGTTCGACGGCAGAAAATCCGCTCTCCCCCGGTCGCTCCCTCTCGTGAACGGGACGCGTCCTCGCCGATCGAGGGACCGCCTCCCGGATCAACGCGATCAGGGATGCCGGGCACGGCTTCGAAGGCCACCTACCGCTGGTGCCCATCTCCGTTAATCGCTATTACCGTCGGGAAACGGGGCGTAGGTCGTCGGCTCACGGGGTGGAGACGCCGTCGAATTCGAAACGGGCCCCGCCCTCGTCACCCTCCGTTATCGTCACGTTCCAGTCGTGGACGTCGGCGACGCGCTTCACCAGGAACAACCCCAGGCCAGTCCCGTCGGAACTCGTCGTCACGCCCACCTCGAACACCCGGTCACGATCGTCCTCGGGGATCCCGGGACCGTCGTCCCCGAACACGCGGACGGTCCGGGGCGTACGAATCGCAGTTCTCGCAGGTCCGGGAATCGGTCTCGAAGTCGAGGGGCGTCACGCCGACCACCCCCCGGAATCTCGACAATGGAAATCGACCGACGGCAAGGGGGTGTGGCTTGCTTCACGTTCAACCCGATAGTTCGCTGTTGCGCGATGAACGTGTAATCCGGCAGAACACTCCACCGAGGCGGTCGAAATCCGGAGACAGGGGTCTGCTACACTCCGAGTGCGAGGAAGGTCCGCCCTCCCCGATTTGAACGGGGGGCAAGCCGATCTACAGTCGGCTGCTCTACCAGGCTGAGCTAAGGGCGGGCACGCGGGAGTCGGCCGGTGGCGAACTTAACAGTTACTCATCGGCACGGGGGCGGTCGATCACCGGGGCGGGGGAGGCCGGGCCGGTCACCGGTGGGTCGGCCTCCGGGAGGGATCGATGGCCCGTCCGGGCCGACCGGATCGCCCCGCCACGGAGTCGGCCGATCCGATATCGTTCGTGATATCTCGAGCAGTTTGCTTATTACGTTTGCCGGACCGTCCCTAGGCATGTCAGACGATCGTCACCCGGTGCCGGGTTTTTCCGCCATCCTCCGGCGCATGTGACGACGGGCGACCGCCCGACCGGAGGTCGCCCATGAGCGAATCCGTGATCGCCGACTTCCGGGCCGACGTCTGGAGCAGCACCACGGGCGCCGACGCCGAGCGAAGCCGCGTGGTGCTGAGTCGAAAGCGGATCGTGATCGTCGCCGAGGGATCCCCGGAGGTGACGATTCCCGTCTCGGCGGTGTTCGACGTCGCCCCGGATCAGGCGCCGGCCCACCTCGAAACCGACGTCGAACGGCTGGTTTCGATCGGCTTTCTGCTCGACGGGACCCGCCACACGGCGACGATCGGTGCCGAGGCGGACACCGCCTGGAAGGCGATCGAGTGTCTGTTCACGGTCAGGCTGTCGGACACCGAGGTGATCGTCGTCCATCCCTCGCGCGTCGGCGGGGCCGCCCGGAACACGCCTCCCCACCCGGCCACGCTGTCCGTCTCCGCCACGGATCTGACCCTGACCGGTGCTGACACGACGCTGTCGCTGGCCGCCGCCGACCTCCTCGGGTTCGAACACGTGACCGCCGAGGAGGGGACGGCGACGCACCCGACGATCCGTCTGCGTCACGAGTCGGGCACCGCCACCGTCCACACGGACGTCACCTTCGAGTCGAAGGTGGCGGCGAACGTCTTCGGCCGGTATCTCCGGGTCCACTCGGACGCGACGCCGTCGGCGCCGGGGTCGATATCGGTGCTGTTCGTCGACGACGAACCGGGGCTCGTCGAGACGATGGCGGAGTACGTCACGCGCGACCGCCCCGACGCGGACGTCAAACTCGCCCGGAGCGCCCTCGAAGGGCTGGATCAGCTGAGCGAGAACCCCGACATCGACTGCGTGGTGAGCGACTACCGGATGCCGCGGATGAACGGGATCGAGTTCCTCAGGGCGGTGCGCGAGGTGCGGCCGAACCTGCCGTTCATCATGTTCACCGGCATGGGGAACGAGGCCGTCGCCGAGGAGGCCCTCGCCGCGGGCGTGACGGACTACATCCGCAAGGACGTCGGCGCGGGCCGCTACGACGAACTCGCCGACCGGATCGGGAAGGCCGTGACCCAGCAGCGCCCGCACGTCTGATCGCGGAGTCGAGGTTCCGCCCGATCGGGGGACGGCCCGCGGGACCACGATCGGCGGTGGGGCCGCCCGGCGCCGGAGCTTTTTCGGCCGGCGGCGTCGAGGCGGGCCCATGGACGAGGAGCGACAGGCGACGTTCGGGGCCGACGGCGAACTGGAGACCGACCGGCCGCCGGCGGCCGCGGGTCGCAACGACTTCGGCGAGGAGAAGGGGAGCGACGAGACCGACGGCGGGTTCAACCGCTACGCCGTCGCCAGCCTGCTCCAGAAGGCCGTCCGCCGATCGGACGAGGAGGTCGCGGCCTGGGCGGCGTGGGAACTCGCCCGCTCGGGCTTCGGCTGGCAGCTCTGGGAACGCCTCGACACCTTCGTCGTCGAGGACCTCCGCGCCGGATCGGTGGCGACCGTCGTCGGGCGACTGGAGGAACTGGCCGACGACTGGGACCACGACTCCCACCGGGGGCGGCTCTGTGCCGTACAGGCGGCGCTGGCGACGGCTCGCGCCCGGTCGACGCGCGAGGCCTCCCACGCGGTGAACTACTTCGACGCCGCCGCCGAGGAGCGCGCGAAGGCGCGCGAGCGCGGCGACGAACCGGAGCAGGGCTTCCCCGTCGAGGACCTCGACCCCGACGGCCCCTACGCGGTGGCGCTCGACGGCCACACCGGCGCGGGGACGCGGCGCGACCGCGGTTCGCGGTTCTTTCGGGTCCACGGCGGGCGCGTCGGCCCCGAGGGCGAGGACGACCTGAGCGCCGCGTGGAAGCGCCGGCGGATGGCCCTCGACGGGAACGAGTACGCGGAGCGGGAGGTCGAACACGCCCTGACGCCGGTCGATCCCGCGCGGCGGTGGGAGGAGCCGATCGACGACCGCTGATCAGTTCCAGAGGGCGTACATGTCGTCCCGGATCGGGTCGACGTGGCGCTCGTCGCCGAGGCGGACCCCGGGCGGGCCGTCGACGACGCGCCCGACGACGCGGCCCGCCACGCCGGCGTCGTCGATGGCGGCAAGCGCCGCCTCGCGGTCGGCGGGATCGACCGTCGCCAGGAGCGCCCCCGATCCGAGGACCCGGAACGGGTCGACGCCGGCGGCCGCACAGAGTCGTTCGGTTTCCTCCCGGACGGGGATCGCGTCCGGATCGATCTCGATTCCGACGTCGCCCGTCAGCGCCAGTTCGATCGCCCCCTGGAGGATCCCCCCCTCGGTCGGGTCGTGCATCGTCGTCGCGAGCGGCGTCAGCGCGCTCGCCTCGCGGAGGACGCTCAGGTCGTCGAAGAAGCCGGCCGCGGCGTCACACGGGTCGTCGGGGAGCGCGAGGTCGGCCCGGAAGTCGGTGGCGAGGACGGCCGTCGCCTCGATCCCCGCGGCCTTCGTCACGAGGAGGACGTCCCCGACGTTCGCGCCTCCGGTCCGGACGTGGCGGTCGGCGACGCCGAGGCAGGCGATCGAGAGGAGGGGGCGATCCAGCCCCGCGACGGTCTCCGTGTGACCGCCGACGATCGTCGTCCCCAGCCGATCGGCCTCGGCGTCGAGGTCGGCCGTGATCGCGTCGAGCAGGTCCACGTCCGGGTCGGGGAGGAGGAGCGTCACGAGCAGGAACTCCGGGCGCGCGCCGGCGACGGCCACGTCGTTGGTGGCGACGGCGACCCCGATCCGTCCGATCCGGCCGGCCGCCAGCGAGACGGGATCGGTGCTCGCGACGAGCGTCCGGTCGCCGAGGTCGATCGCCGCGGCGTCCTCGCCGTACGCCGGTCCGACGAGCACGTCCGGGTTCGCGGTCCCCGTCCGGGCGAACACCAGCCGTTCGAGGACCTCGCGGGTGAGCTTCCCGGCCATGCGCCCGCTACCGGGGCGGGCGCCTTGTGCCTGTGGCTTTCCGGCGGGTGTGGCGGTCGGTCCCCGTCGCCGACCGGCCCACCTATGCGCCCGGCGCCGCTACCCCGCGGCATGCTGATGACCCCCGGCCCGACGGCGCTCCCCCCGTCGGTGCGCGAGGCGGGCGGCCGCGAGCTGATCAATCCGGACGTCGACCCCGAGTTTCGGGACGTCTACGGGGACGTGACCCGGAAACTGGCACGGATCTACGGCACGGACCACGACGTCGTCGTCATGGGCGGCGAGGGCATCCTGGGCCTCGAGGCCGCGGTCGCCTCGCTGGTCGCCCCCGACGACGACGTGCTCTGTCTCGCAAACGGCCTCTACGGCGAGGGATTCGCCGACTTCGTGGCGGACTACGGGGGCGATCCGACCGTCGTCGGGAGCGCCTACGACGAGCCCCTCGACCTCGCCGCGGTCGAGCGGGCCCTCGAAGACGGGGAGTTCCGCGCGGCGACGCTGGTCCACTGCGAGACGCCCACGGGGACGCTCAACGACGTCGATCCGGTGCTGGACCTCCTCGACGACCACGGCGTCCTCTCGGTGGTCGACGCCGTCTCCTCGCTCGGCGGGACGCCGGTCCCGACCGACCGGATCGACGTCTGTCTCGGGGCCTCACAGAAATGCTTCAGCGCCCCGCCGGGGCTGACGACGGCCGCCGTCTCCGACCGGGCCTGGGAGCGGATCGAGGGACGCAACCCCGACACGCTCTACGCCAACCTCCTGCCCTGGCGGGACACGAGCGAGGGGTTCCCGTACACGCACCTGAGCACGCTGGTCGTCGCCCTCGACGCGGCGCTGTACCGCCTGCTCGACGAGGGGCTCGACGCGGTCTACGGCCGCCACGCCGAGGCCGCGACGGCGTGCCGGCAGCGCGGACGCGACCTCGGCCTCGACGTCTACGGCGACCTCGACCTCGCTGCGCCGACGGTCACCGCGTTCCACGTCCCCGGGCGGGCGGCCGTCCTCCAGGAACGGCTCCGCGAGCGTCACGACGTCACCCTGGCGACGGGGCTCGGACCGCTGGCGGACGACGTGCTCCGGGTCGGCCACATGGGGTACAACGCCGACGTCGGGCGGGTGGCGGAGACGATGGACGCGCTCGCGGCCGAACTGTGAACCTGCCGCCCCCGACGTCCGTTACAGCCGTCGTTCGCGTACCCTGATTCCCTTCTCCGCCAGGTGACGGGTGCGCCGGCGGGCGAACTCCTCCTCGCGGGTGCCCTGGGTGGCGAGGACGTAGACCAGCGCGCTCCCGGTCGGGCGCATCGTCCGCCCGGCGCGCTGGGCGCCCTGTCGGCGCGACCCGCCGAGGCCGGAGGCGACGAGCGCGAGGCCGGCGTCGGGCAGGTCGATGCCCTCGTCGCCGACCCGGGAGACGACGAGGGTGCGCTCGCGCCCCTCGCGGAACGCGGCGAACAGGCGCTCGCGCTCGTAGTGGGGGGTCTCCCCGCTCACGAACGGGACGTCGAGGGCGTCGGCCATCTCGCGGCCCTGGTCGAGCCAGTCGACGAAGACGAGCGCCTTGCGGTCGGGGTGGGCCTCCAGCAGTCGGCGCGTCTCGGCGACCTTTCCGGGGTTCGTCGCCGCCTCCCGGCGGCGATCACGGCCCTCGGCGCTCGACCAGACGTTTCGTGCCTCCTCGTCCTCCCAGGGGACGTACCGGAGTTCGACCTCCGGTTCGGCGACGTGCCCGGCGTCGAACAGCGCGTCCCAGTCGGTGCCGATGGGCGGGCCGATCAGCGTGTAGATGTCGGTCTCGTCGTCGGATTCGCGCACCGGCGTCGCGGTCAGGCCGAGGCGGTGTCGGGACTGGAGGTCGGCCGCCCGCCGGAAGACCGGGGCCGGGACGTGGTGGGCCTCGTCCAGCACGAGCAACCCCCACTCGCGGCCGTCGAACAGCGAGCGGTGGCGGTCCATCCCCGCGGTCTGGTAGGTGGCGATCGTGACCGGTCGGCGCTCCTTCCGGCCGCCGTGGTACTCGCCGATCTCGTCGTCGTCGAGCGTGGTGTGTGCGAGCAGTTCCTCGTGCCACTGGCCGGCGAGTTCGCGGCTCGGAACCAGCACGAGCGTCTCGCCGCCGACGGCCGACAGGATGCCCAGCGCCGCGACGGTCTTGCCGCTTCCCGGCGGGCCGACGAGCACGCCCGCGCCGCGCTCGACGAACCGCTCGACCCAGTCGCGCTGGTAGTCGCGCAGGTCGGTCGTCAGGGCGACGTCGAGGTCGGCGCCCGGGTCGAGGTCGCGCTCGTCGCTCACGGGGTAGCCGGCCTCGTACAGCGTCCGCTTTACCGCCGCCGTCTCGTCCTCGCGCACCCAGCTTTCGGTCTCCGAGATGGGGCCGTGCAGGACGTCCGAATCGAGGTGCTGGCGCGCCACGTTGCCCATCAGTTCGGCCGTCTCCGCCGCCAGCACCGTGTAGCCGTCCTCGTGGGTGTACAGCCGGAACAGGCGCGAGCGCTTCCACTGCTCCTCGACCCACTCCTCCAGGTCCGGGCACCGCCGCGGCAGGACCGCTCGCATCCGCGCCAGCAGGTCGCCCAGGTCCTCGACGGGGGCGTTCCAGACGTCCTCGCGGCACACCTCGTAGCGGTAGGCCCGGTGGCCGGTCGTGTCCGTCAGGTGGGCAAACGACGACAGCCGCGCGCGGGTGTACTGGGTGGGGTGGTCGACGACGACCTCCCGGCGGCCGGGGAAGACGACCACCCGTTCGCGGTCGGCCAGCCGCGACCACGCCGCCGGATACCAGACCACCGGATCGGCGTCCACCGCCAGCCGCTCGACGTCGCCCGCGTCGGCGAGATCGGAGAGCGCCGCCGCGGCCGCGGCCTGCGAGCAGTCGAGCCGCCTGGCGACGGCCTCCGCGGTGGCGACCGGGTGCCCCTCCGCGCCCAGGGCGTCCAGGAACGCGTCGAGCGTCACCGCAGGGGCGTCGTCCTCGCCCGCGTCGCCGGCGACGTCGCCCGCGGTTCCGGTCCCCCCGTCGCTCTCCCTCTGGCCGTCGCTCGCGTCCCCGTCGGTCATGGATCCCGGTTGGCGCCCGACGGGCAAACGGGTTGTGACACGTCGCGATAGGGGGGTGCGGTTCGCGTGGCAGTCGCCGGGGATCGACGGGTCGTCCGGGACTCCGTCGACGGACGTCCGCCGGCGCGCCTCACCCGAGCAGGCCGAGGCCGTCGATGCGCTCGACGATCTCCTCGACGGCCGCCGTCGCGTCGTCGGTGCGCTTGCCGCCCGTGATGACGATCTTGCCCGAGCCGAACAGGAGGATGACCACGTCAGGTTCGTCCATCCGGTAGACCAGGCCGGGGAACTGCTCGGGTTCGTACTCGACGTCTTCGAGCCCCAGGCCGATGGCCAGCGCGTTCAGGTTGAGGGTGTGTCCGAGGTCGGCCGAGGAGACGATGTTCTGGACGGTGATCTCCGGGTCCTCCTCGACCGGAATCCGGAGGTCGCGGAGCTTCTCGAAGATGATCTCCAGGGCGTCGTGGACGTCGTCGATGCTCTTTGCGCCCGTGCAGACGATCTTGCCCGAACGAAAGATGAGCGCCGCCGCCTTCGGCTCCTGTGTCCGGTAGACCAACCCCGGGAAGTTGTCGGGGTTGAAGTCCGCGCCGGGCAGGTCGGCCGCGAGCGCCTCCAGATCTAGCTCCTGTCCGATTCCCGTCGATGCCACCACGTTCTGAATCTCGATGGTGTCCACCGGCCCGTTCATGTCCGGGCGTACCGTGAACCCGTGGGTACTTAAAAGCCCCTTATAAATAGCTCGTCGGGGGAGGTGGCCGTCGTCACCGCGTGCGCCCGCACACGCCGTCGTCGTACCCTCCGGGGCGCTCATCCCTCGCGGTCGGGGGCCTCCAGCGCGTGGTCCACGACGGTCCCGTCCGGCCGGAGCGTGACGGTCCCGAGCGTGGCCGTCTCGTCGGTCGGGGTGGTCGCCGCGATGGCCTGCAGCGTCGCCTCCCGGTCGAGTCGGTCCCAGACCACCTCCTCGACGAGGCGCTGGAACGTCTCCGGATCGGTCCATCCGGAGTCGATGTCGGGGGGGACGCGGACCACGAGACTGAGCGACTCCTCGGTCACGTGGACGCCGACGCCGAAGGTGTCCGCCATGGCCGTCCCTGGGCGCCGACGCCCCAAAGCGTTCGCGGTCGACGCGTCGATCCGGAACGGGGTCCGGACGACGCTAGGGCCGCCCCGCCACCTCGCGGTGGGCGACCAGCAGGTCGCGGAGCGCCCGCGTCGCACTCGCCCGCTTTACCGCCAGGCGGTCGCCGTCGAAGACGTACCGCTCCGCGCGTGCAAAGGAGGCGTCCGTCCCCCACGGCGCGGCGTACGCGACGCCGACGTAGACGAGGCCCACGGGCTTCTCGTCGGTACCGCCGGTCGGGCCCGCGATGCCGGTGGTCGAGACGCCCCACGTCGTGCCGGCGCCGTCGCGGATGCCCCGGGCCATCTCGACGGCGACGGGTTCGGAGACGGCGCCCGCGCGGTCCAGGGACTCGCGTGACACCCCCAGCGCGTCGAGTTTCGCGTCGTTCGAGTAGGCGACCACCACCCGGTCGACGTAGTCGCTCGCCCCCGGGACGTCGGTGAGCATCGACCCGACCAGCCCGCCGGTGAGCGACTCGGCGACGGCGACGGTGTCGCCCGACTCTCCGAGCGCGTCGCCGACGGTCGCCTCGACCGGGCGGTCCTCGCCCTCGTCGTCCTGCGGGGACGCCATTGCGGGACGGCCCTGGACCGCCCCGGTAATGAAGCCACCGGGCGGCGGCCGCCCACGCTCCCCACCGACCCGGCGCCGGTCGGACCCGCCGGTCGGGACCGAACGGCCTTTCGTCGCCGGGGACGAACGAGCGGCCGTGTCGAAAGCGGTCCGCGCCGACGCGCTCTCGAAGCGCTACGGGTCCGTCCGGGCGTTGAACGACCTCTCGCTCGTGATCGAGCGGGGCGAGGTGTTCGGTCTGCTGGGACCGAACGGCGCCGGCAAGACGACGTTCATCGACGTCCTCACCGGGCTGGCCGACCCGACGGCCGGGACGGCGAGCGTCTTCGGCCACGACGTGGTCGAGGAACCCGGACGCGCCCACGACCGCATCGGCCTCTCCCCACAGGAGTTCAACGTCGACCGGTTCTTCCCCATCCGCGACGTGTTGCGACACAAGGCGGGCTTTCACGGCGTACCGCCGGGGGAAGCCGGCGACCGCGCCGACCGGGCGCTCGAACGGGTGGGGCTGACCGAGAAGGCCGACGAGGAGTTCAGCGCGCTCAGCGGCGGGATGAAGCGGCGGGTGCTCCTGGCGCGCGCGCTCGTGACGGAACCGGACCTGCTCATCCTCGACGAGCCCACCGCCGGGGTGGACGTCCAGCTCCGGCGCGACGTCTGGGCGCTGGTCGAGGACCTGACCGGCCAGGGGGTGACCGTGCTGTTGACGACCCACTATCTGGAGGAGGCCGAGCGGCTCTGTGATCGCATCTGCATCCTCGACGAGGGCGAGGTCGTCGAGACCGGGACGCCCGACGAACTCCGGCGCCGGCGGGCGGACACGGTTCGGATCCGACTCGATCGCGCCCTCTCGAACGGCCAGGGCCTGATCGAGACGGTGGCCGACGACGACGCCATCGCCGCCGTCGAAACCGACGGCCGGACGGTGACCGTCGAGGCCGACCGCCCGCCGGAGGCCATCGCCGCCCTGGCGACCCGGGTCACGGATCACGGTCGAACGATCGCCGACATCGACGTCGAACGCACGTCCCTGGAGGACGTCTTCGTCGACCTGACCAGGCTCGATGACTGAGCGCACCCTCCCCGCGGCGGTCGTGCGGACCGGGACGCTGTGTCGCCGCGAGGTCGTGCGGTTCGTGACCCGCCCGACCACGACCGTCGTTCCGTCGCTCGTCACCAACGGCCTGTTCGTCACCGTCTTCGGGGTGGTCCTCGGGGCCCGGATCGGCGACGTCGCCGGCTTCAGCTACCTGCTCTTCGTGCTTCCGGGGCTCATGTTGCTGGGGACGACGACGAACGCCGTCCAGAACTCCGGGTTCAGCGTCTTTCACGGCCGCTGGGAGGGATACATCGACGCCGTCACCTCCTCGCCGATGTCCGCCACGGAGCAGGTCGTCGCCTACGTGGCCGCCAGCGCCGTCCGGGGGAGTGCCGTCGGGGTCGGCATCCTCCTGCTCGGGGCGGCGTTCGCGCCGGTGCCGCTGGCCCACCCGCTCGCGCTCGCCGGGTTCCTGCTCGTCGTCAGCGTGCTCTTTGGCGGCCTCGGCGTGCTCATCGGGCTGTGGGCCGCCGACTTCGATCAGCTCAGCCTGTTCAACCAGTTCCTCCTCCGGCCGCTCGTCTTCGTCGGCGGCGTCTTCTACCCCGCCGGCGACCTGCCTCCGGCCCTCCGCCCGCTGACGACCGCCAACCCCTTCTTCTACATGGTGAACGGCTATCGCTACGGACTGCTCGGCTACGCCGAGGTCGACCCCCTGGGATCGTTCGGCGTGCTCCTCCTCACGACCGCCGTGGTGCTCGTCGCGGCCGTCTCCCTCGTCCGCGAGGGCTACGGACTGCGGACCTGAGCGACGGGTGCCCGCCGGCCCCCCGGTGGCTCTCGATGGGCAGCCGGGCGGATTCACCGCGTGCGAACGGTCGAATCCTTGATTATCGATCGGGGACATCTTCGGTCGGCATGCCAGTCCACAAGGAAGTCATCATCACGGCGACGAGCCCCGAGTCCTGGGAGGAGGCGGCCATGAACGCCGTCGAACGCACCGAGGCGACCGTCGAGAACCTCCGGTGGGCCGTGGTGCAAGACCAGTCGATCGAACTCGCGTCGGACGACGCCCCCCAGTTCCGGACGAAGGTGAAAGTCGGCTTCGAGGTCGGAGAGGCGCCCTAGACGCGTCACCGGACCGGACACCGGGACGTCACGGCGCGGACGGCGCCCGCCGACCGGTTCGGTCACGACGGTCGCACGCCGGCCGCCCCGTCCTCGCCAGGGAGACCGGACGGGGCGGCGGGGAGGGGGAATCCGTGAGGGAGTTGTGAGAGACTCTAGACGGAGTTCCGTCCGATCTTGAAAAATCGCTATCAGGTGTTCCGCCGTCGTCTCACTCCAGTCGCCGGGTGAGTGGACGGGACGACGCCCGTCCGACCGGGTGACTGAGAGACGGACGATGACCCAATCGACACACACGGACGACGGAGGCCGACGGCGGTTCCTGCGAACGACGGGCCTCGTGGCGGGGTCGCTCGCTCTCGGCGGCGTGGCGACGGGAACCGTGGCGGCAGACGCATCGAACAACCCGGCAAAGCCCGGGCGCATCTACGCGTCCGACGACCTCTTCGCGACGAAGGGCCTCACCGACCTCCCGCCGCCGAACGGGAAGAACGACCACTCCTTCGACGCGCTGTACACCTTCGTGACCGACGGCGGGCCGGCCCCGGTCGATGGACAGTTCTCCGTCGCCGAAGCGGCGCCCGGCGAACGGGAGTTCAACGGCGGCCGCTGGGACGAGACCCTCGTCGCCTGGGCGGCCGGGACGACGCCAGTCCTGCTCACGAACGACGACGACGTCGTCGACGGGATTGACGCGGGGACCCTCGTCGTGGTGCGGGAGGACTTCCACTACTTCGAGTGCCCGCTCGTTCCGTCGAAGGACTAGGCTCTGGCCACCCCCGGCACCTCCCCCCGGACGTCTCGGCGACGGCGGGCCGAACGAACTGTTATCGTCCCGGTGGCCCATGAGGGGACGAGATGCCCTCGACGCTCTTTCACGCGGCGATCGGGGGGCTGATCGCCGCGGCACTGATCCACGAGCGGTTCGACCGGCGGGTCCTGCTGGTCGTCGCCGCGGCCGTGCTCGTCCCGGAACTCGACGTGTTCGTCGGGCTCTGGATCCGGGGGGCCCATCGCGCGTACACCAACAACGTCTTCGTCCCGCTGGCCTTCGCGGCCCTCGTCTACTACGACACCTCGATCCGCTCCCGGTCGTGGCTGCGCGAGCGCTGGGGGCCGGACGCGGAGCATATCGCCTGGGTCGGCGTCGTCGTGCTCGCGGTCGCCGGGATCGGCCTCGACCTGTTTTACAACGGCGTCAACCTCTTTTTTCCGGTGATCGACCGGTTCTACAGCCTCTCGGGGAAGGTGGTGCTCTCCGACCACCGGGGGCTCGTCCAGACCGTCGTCGACGTCCACGCGGCGAAGGGGACCACCGCGACGCGACAGTACTGGACCGGCGTCGATCCGAAGCCCGCGACTCCCGGCCCCGAACCCGCGAGCGTCGAGCGGGTGTTTCCGATCGCCTCCACGGGGGTGCAGTTGCTCCTGACGATCGTGGGGTTCGCGGTCGTCGCCTACCGCCTGTGGCGAGAGGAGTAGCGACGGGTCGCCGGACGCCCTCGCGGTCGGAAACGCCACGTCCGCGTTCCTGACGTCGGCGTCGCGGACCGTCGACCGCCTCACCGGCAGGCGTCGAGGTCGACGAACGCGTCGTCGTCGGCCGAGAGCCACCGGGTCAGGCGCTCGTGGTCCGCGACGCCGACCGGGGCGACCGTGCGCCTGTCGGGGCGGGACTCGTAGCGCACCACGACGGAGTGCAGTTGGGTGTCGTCCGGCGCGACGTCACCTGGAGGCCACCGGCCTTCCGACGGACGGGGATCGGGGGAACGGTCGACGGACACGCCTCGACGTGGGGCCGCCGGGATCAAAGCGTCTTCTAGGAGGCGTCACGCGTTTCCGGGTGGTCGGCGGAGTGAAACCGATCCTTCCCCACGTCTCCGTACCGCTATTGAGCGCATCCGACCGTCGGCGACGTGCGCCCCCGGGTACGACCGTCGCGGGACTGCGGACCCCGGCCCCCGCCTGACGACCTACCCGTCCTTCGCGTACTCGTCGGGGTCGTCCTGAAACTTCACCAGGCAGTCGATGCCGCACATCTCGTAGGAGTCGCCCCGATAGCGCTCCTCGAGACCGTTCGTGAAGTCGCTGCCACACACGGGACAGCTCGCGTTGAGCGCCCCGTGGTTCTTGTTGTTGCTGGACATCATTGCCATCGTTTCCCACCTCGGGTAAAACGTATCCTATCCAACATGATAAAGATGTCGCCGGGATGCAGGTCGCAGGACTCCGCCGTCTCCCCGCCGCCCGCGTCGTCGAAGCGACCGGCCACTCCGCGACTGCTGGCGCGCTCCGTCGGTCACTCCGCGAGGACCGGCGCTCACCGTCGTTCGCGCACGGCAGTGCGAGGGGAGGGATGTCGAACCACGGTCGTTACGCTCGCGCCACTCTCTGATTCGAATCCCTCGTCACACTGCTGGCGCTCACCGTCGTTCGCGCACAGCAGTGCGAGGGGAGGGATTCGAACCCACGAACTCCTACGAGAGCGGGTCTTGAGTCCGCCGCCGTTTCCAGGCTTGGCTACCCTCGCCACCGCGGCGTCCGGTCCGCAGTCGGACGACCGCACTCCGTTCTCGGTTCGCGTCCGTATAAGTGTTGTACGACATCGGTCGAGCGACGTGGCGGGGCCCGGCCGCGTGCGACCCACGTGGGGCGTCACGGCATCGAAACCCCCTCGTCAGTAGCCGGCACTCGCGGTGGTCGTCTCGTCGCTCTCCTCCTCGCTCTCCTTTTTCGTTCCGTCCGGCCCGACGAGGTACCACTCGCCGCCGAACCCCTCGACTTCCTGTCCGTTCGCGTCGCCCGGCTTCTCGTCGCTCTTGAAGTGGTACAGGGGCCACCCGTTGGCCGTCACCTGCGTCGAGCCGTCGTCCCGGTCGAACGTCGAGAGCGACGCCGTCACGCCGTCGCCCTTCGTCGGTCGTCCGGACACCGTCAGCGGCGGCCACGCCGTGGCACAGGCGTCGTAGCACGTGCTCTCTCCCGACCCCTTGGTGTCCTTCTCGAACAGGTACAGCGACATGCCGTCCGGGCCGACGAGGACGTCGCCGTACTGCTGGTTCGAGTCGACCGACACCGTCGTGCCGTTCACGTCACCGTCCGTGCCACCGCCCATGTCTCCGGTGCTCGTCTCCGGCGCCGTGGTCGTCCCGGCGTCCGAGGACGACCCACCGGTACAGCCAGCCAGTGTGGCCAGACCCCCCGATCCAGCGACGACCGCCGTTCGGAGGAGCGTTCTTCGGTTCATCCGCCCTCCCCTACGACGACTCCCGAGAAGAGTGCTTTCCGAACTCTCTCCAAAATTCGACTAGACTCGTCGGGGCCCGGCGGCGATCCGATCGTTCCGTCACCGTCGGTCTAGCTCCCCCGGTCCGAGAACGCGCCGACGAGCGCCCCGCCGCCGCCACCGAAGACCGCCGGATAGAGGACGCCGGCGAGCGCCACCGCCGTGACGAGATCCGGGGCGACCTGCCCGTCGCCGACGTGGTAGCCGACGACGAGGGCGCCGACGAGCGCCAGCGGGAGGTAGCCGAGGGCGACGAGCGCGCCGGCGCCGGCGCCGACCCCCGGCGCGTCCATCCCCGCGATCAGGGCGACGACCGCGCCCGCCCCGAGGAGGACGACCGGCGGGAGCAGGTAGAGGACGGGCACCGATCCCGCCTGCGCGTCCGCGATGAAGTTCACCGTCCGGGGGCCGCCGAACCCGGGGATCCGCGTCTCGACGAGGTGGGCGTTGTAGAACAGCCAGCCGATCGCCTTCCAGACCGGGATCGGGTCGGCCCCGAACAGTTGCGCGATGGCGTTGAACCCGCGGAGTCGTTGCTCGACGACCCCTTGCTGGGTGACATAGGTGACGAGATAGCCCAGGAGG
>JBDGUC010000035.1:26127-32517 GCA_042216285.1 Haloferacaceae archaeon | reverse complement strand
TGCGTGGGCGATTCGCGCCGCTCAGCGGGTTGCCGTTCGGATTGGCGTCCACGGCGTCGTACAGAAAGACGATTTCGGAGCGGTGCCGGACGGTGTCGGTGGTGTCGTCGGTCATCTTATGTTTCCTCGGTTTCAGCGTGTGCGTCGTCGTCGTTCTCGGACAGCGGACGATCGTTCATCCCGTACGTGACTCCTAGCGCGTAGTAGAACCGGAGATCGCTCTTGTCGAGGTCCCACTCGTCGGGATCGGAGCGCAAGAGCCGGTCGCGGAGTCGGTCGACGATGTAGTCGAACTTCGTTCCCGGGTACTCCCTGCCCTCGCGTTTCTTCTCCTGTCTGGTGTAGGTCAGAGTCTTCTCGATGGCGTCCTGAGCGACTTTCTTTATCCGATTCGTCGTGATCGACTTGACCGGGAACTGGTCGACGAGCGTCGTCGAGCGCCCCTCGTGCCACTCCTGATAGCTTCCTACGGCACCGACGAGGGCACCGAGAAGGAACACCCCGCAACGCTGGTCGTTCCGGAGTGCCGGTGTGTCTTCGAGGAACGCTTCGAGCTTCCGTTCGCCCGGGAACCCGCCGTCTGCGATGGCTATATTCTCTCGTTCTATCATGGTTCGTTCGTCGTACTTTGGTGGATCGATTATCCGTCGTCGCGCTCCGTCTGCCGTGAGGAACTGTCCGTCGGCGTCCGCGAGCGCACACAACTGTGCGTACTGGGACGCGACCCGAAACGAGGGGAACCGCTCGGCCGATTCGTCTTCGTCGATTCGGTCGACGTAGCCGTCGAGGAGCATCGAAACCGGGATGGGAGTTCCACTAAGGACGTCGACGAGGGTCTCGATTCGGACGTCGTCGGGGCTCGCGTCATCGTCACCTGAGGGAAGCGTCTCCGCGAAATAGCGGCCCGAGGCGACCGGTCCAAGGAACTTCTCCCCGCCGAGGAGGGTCCACTCCTCGCGTGACGGCATCGCTGCGGTCCGGTCGTCACCGTCCCGAAACGTCGCCGTGCGGAGTACCTCTGCGTGCGACCGTGCGAGTTCGGCCGGATACTGTATCCGGCCGTTCAGCGTCTCGCCGAAGACGTCGTAGCGCGACATCTGGTGGGGCATGACCGCCGAGACGTAGAACCGGAGGCGGTTTGCGTCGATTCCCCACTTGTCCCGCTCCCGATACGCACGCTCGACGGGGGTGATGCGATCCTCGTCTTCCTCGTTTGCGGCACTGTAGAGCACCCCGTACAACGCGTACGCGTCCTCGGGCGACGGACGTCCCCACACGTACGGCAGGTAGTACACTTTCGCGCCGAACGTCCGGTACGTACAGGCCTCGACGAACGTGTCGGCGTTCATCACCGTCACCGCCGCGTCCTCGGAGATGGGGTGTGTCCGCCACGCCTCCTCGATGTCGAGCCCCGGGAATTTCTCCCGTTGCTTGCCCAGGAAGTAGTTCTGCGGGTCCTCGGAGGTCCCGACCGTCCGCGCCGGCTGGCCGGTCACGAGGTCGGTCGCGTCCCCCGAGGAGTCGTCGGCCTTGTTCTTGGTGACGAGCTTCGAGAGCTTCCGTCGGCGCATCGCCTCCAGAAAGACGTCGAGGTCGCCTGGCCACAGGTACTCCCCGTCTGCGTCGAGTTTTACCCGAACGGTGAGCAGCGCCGTCGTAGACTCGCCACCGAGCGCCGTGGTGAGTTCGTCCTCAATCGTCTCAAGCGCCGTCTCGTCCTCGCCTAGTTCGGCGAGGGCGTCAACGATCCAGCCATCCTCGTGTGCGTCGGCCGCCTCCGCAACCACGTCGTCGGTCGCCCATTTCGTCAGGCGCTCGTTCGCGTAGCGCGCGAGTTTCTCCGGGTCGCTGTTCCTGCCGGCCTGGTGGGTGACGCTGTGGTCGATTCCCCGCGCGGCCGGATACTTGCAGTGTGCGACCTTCTCGACCAAATCGTCGCCGTACCGCGTCACCCGGACCGGCCCGCGCGCGTCCGAGGCCAGCCGCGGTTCGTCCCCCGAGAGGTCCACGCGGACGACGATCAGACTGTCGTCCGTGTCGAGGAGGTCGTCGGCCGCGTCGGGGGTGAGATACGGCGCGTAATCGCCGCCACCCGTCGTCGCCAGCGTGTACAGTTTTCCGTACAGGTACTGGACGTCGCGAAGGGAGCCGACCGGCGAGTCGGGGAGTTCGTCCGCGAGTTCGTCTGCCGGATACTCATCACGAAACGCCTCAGGCGAAAGCATTCTCGCCCCCCAGATCCGTCTCGCCGGGCCGCGTCCGTTCGACGACGTTCACGAACCCGAACCCCAGCCCGTTTCGCCCCCCGATCCCCGTCGCCAGCGCGAGATTCAGATGCCGGCGGTGGGTGTCGTCGCGCACGATGTAGTCGAACGACCACTTGCTGAGCACCATCGTTCGCTCCTCGCCGGCCGTGACCGTCACCGGCAGCGAGTAGGTCTTCAGCAGTTCGTAGCCGTCGAACAACGGATCGTCGACCTCCGCCGGTCCCGGGACGTACTCCGGCGCGAACCGCTCGTGTTTCCGCTGGAGGTTGTCCTCGACCGCGTCGACGAACGGCGCCATCGCGTGGTCGGGGCGCCAGTAGGTCGGCACGTCGGCGGCGGCGTCCGGGGCGTCGATCCCGTACTCCTCGCGGTGGTGGCCGTACAGCCGCACGACGACGCCCGTACCGGTCTCGATCGTTCCCCGCGTCCCCGGTTCGCCGACGTCCGGATCGACGACGTCCAGGTCCGTCACCTCGAACGGCATCTCGCCGACGTTGAACTCCCGATCGGCTCGAACCCCCTCCGCGATGGCCGCGAGCAGGGGTTCGCGGGGCGAGGCGACGAGCACCGTCCGTTCGTCGCCCTCCTCGAAGTCGCCCCACGGGAAGACGTTCGAGAAGACGAGCCCCGTCGGGTCGCCGGTGCCGTGCTCCGCGTCGAACTCGGTGCCGTCCAGGGCCCGCCAGAGCCGCCCCCGGAGTTTGTGGTGGTACGCGTGGTCGTACACGCCGTCGGCGCGGGCGCGAAGGCGGATCAGCAGACGCATGGGCGCGTCCTCCGCGGCGATACACAGTTCATCGTTGATGTTGCACCTCCCGACGGGGGACGTCCAGCGGGCGGATAAGGGTATGTAAACCGGAGTGAAAGTAAATCCGTCAGGCAAATCGTAGCTGCGGACCCGCGGCTCCGGCCGTACCGTCGCCACACGCTACTGGGTGTCAGGGATGCTCGGTCGGTGCCGACGAGGGGGCTCAGCCCTCGAACCGACAGGCGCTCCCGACGGCAAGCCCCGAGGCCTCGACGTGGGCGACCAGACAGCCGTAGTTGCAGAACCGTCCGGTCGTGACCCGCTCGCCGTCCACGCGCTCGTCGACGTAGACCGGGTCGTGGGCCTCGACCTCGCAGCCACAGTACGTGCAGGCGGTCACGACCGATAGTTGGGCGCCGATCCACTTCACTCGACCGGCGCGGGCGTGGCGAGGGCCGGGGGCGAGACGGCGCGACTGCGGGCCGGGGAGACGACGCTGCGGAAGACGGATGTGGACGGCGATCCGACCGGGAGACATGACGGTCATCGCGCTTCTGAGCGTGGCACCCGTGCGAGAGGGAAGCATGGCTGCCGACGTCGCCGAGGCGGTCGCGGCGCTCGACGACTTCGACGTCTCCTACGAGACCAACCCGATGGGGACGGTGATCGAGGCCGACGACGTCCGGACGCTCCTCGACGCCGTCGCGGCCGCCCACGAGGCCGTCGACGCCGACCGGGTGAGCACGGTGGTGAAGATCGACGACAAGCGGACGGTCGACGGGCGGGCGCGAGAGAAGGTCGAGGACGTCGAGACGGTCCTGGGGCGGCCGGCGAGACGGGACCGCTCCGCGGACGACGACTGACGCCCGACGCCGGATCGCGGACCGTGGCCCCCGACGCCGGATCGCGGTCTACGGGCCCCGGACGTCGGATCGCGGACTCCGGACCCCGGACCCCTTTAGTGGGGAAGGCCAACGGGAGGACATGGAGAGTCTGAACCGGATGGCGGTCGAGCTGGCCGACGAGGCCCTCGACTTCGCCGGCGAACTCGGCGTCGCGGTCCACGAACTCGACTCGGGCGCGACGGTGCTCGACTTCGGAGTGGAGGCCGACGGCGGCCTGGAGGCGGGAATGCTCCTCGCGGAGATCCAGACCGCCGGGCTGGCGACGATCCAGACCCGGATGGACGAGGTGGCGGACACGCCGCGCGCCCACGTGGAACTGGCGACCGACCGGCCGGCGCTGGCCTGCCTGTGCTCCCAGAAGGCGGGGTGGGAACTGAACGTCGAGGGGTTCGAGGGGCTGGGGAGCGGTCCGGCGCGGGCGCTGGTCGGCGAGGAGGCGGAGTTCGAGGCGGTGGGCTACCGCGACGAGTTCGACCTGACGGTGCTCGCCGTCGAGGGGCCGGCGCTCCCGACCGACGCGGTCGCGCGACACGTCGCCGAGCGGACCGGCGTCGACCCGTCGGGAGTCTTCCTCCCGGCGTACGCGACCGGGTCGCTCGCCGGGAGCGTGGCGACGGCGGCCCGCGCCGCCGAACTCGCGGTCTTCCGGCTGTTCGAACTCGGCTACGACCCGCTCGACGTGCGGTCGGTCGCCGCGAGCGCCCCGGTCGCGCCGGTGAGCGGCGACGAGGCGACGGCGCTGGGGCGCACGAACGACGCCGTCGCGTACGGGGGACGGGTCCACCTCCACGTCGCCGAGGAGTTCGACCGGTTCGGAGAGGTGCCCTCGACGGCCGCCGAGGAGTACGGGACGCCGTTCGCCTCGGTCTTCGAGACGGCCGACTGGGACTTCCGGACGGTGCCGACCTCGGTGTTTGGCCCCGCGGCCGTGACCGTCGACGTGCTCGACGGGCCGACGGACGCCCTCGGCGAGCGCCGCGAGGACCTGCTCGCGTCGTCGTTCGGGCTGTCGTGATGCGATTCAAACGCGTCCCCGAACCGCCCCGGGAGGTCGGCGCGCTCGACGACGCCCGGCGGGCGGTGGCGCTCGTTCCCGACCCCGAGGCCGACTGCTGTGCCCGCCTGCGCGACCGACTCGACCTGCCCGACCGCGACGCCGCCAGGGCGTGGCTGACCTTCCTGCGCGCGCTCTCCCTCGTGGACCGGACCGGCGACGGCTACCGGCGGACGCGTCCGGCACCGAACGACGCCGAGCGTCGTGCGGCGTTCCGCGAGCGGGTGTACGGGGTCCGCGAGGCCCTCGACGCCGTGGAGGCTGACGGACCCCGGACGGCGGGGGAGGTGGCCGACCGGCTTCGCGACCGGGTGCCCGCCTGGGAGCGCAACCGGGATCCCGACTGGGAGGCGTCGTGGCGCGAGCGGACCCGCCGACTGCTGGACTGGACCGTCCTGCTCGGCCTCGCGGACCGGACCGACGAGGGGTACGTCGTCGTGGATCCGCGTCCGGACGAGTTTCAGACCTGAGAATTCGAGGGGGGACGTTATGTGTCCACCCGACGAACGACCGTCCGATTCGATGCCCGGGTACACGGTCGCCGTTGCGGGCGGGAAGGGGGGAGTGGGAAAGACCACGACCGCCATCAACCTCGCCGCCGCGCTCGCGGCGGCGGGGACCTCCACGCTGGTCGTCGAGGCCGACCTGGCGATGGCGAACCTCGTCGACTTCCTCGACGTGCCGTTCGATCCGGAGTCGGAGCCCGACCTGCGGACCGTGCTGGCCGGCGAGCATCCGGTCGAGGCGGCGATCACCCCGACCGACTGGGGATTCGACGTGATCCCGTCGGGAACGCCCCTCGACCGGTTCGCGGCGGCGGACATCGACCGCCTCGGGGCCGTGCTCGACGACTGCCCGGGGTACGAGGTGGCGTTCGTCGACACCGGTGCGGGACTGAGCCGGGAGACGCTCGTCCCCCTCGGCGTCGCCGACCTCGCGCTGCTCGTCACCACGCCGCGGGTGGCCGCGATCCGGGACGCCGACAAGACCGCCGACCTGGTCGACCGCGTCGGCGGCCGCGTCGGCGGAGTGCTGTTCGTCCGCTCGGGGACGGGGAGGTCGCCGCCGCCGTCGCGGATCGCCGACTTCCTCGACGTGCCGATGGTCGGCCACGTGCCGGCGGACGACGCGGTGCCGACCGCCAGCGACGCCGGGGAACCGGTCCTCGTCAACGCGCCCGAGAGCGACGCGGCCGTCGCCTACCGGGAGGCGGCCCGCGACCTGGAGGGGCGCCTCGCCGCGATCGATCCGCGAGACGCCACCGGAGCCGACGCCGCCAGGGCGGTCGCCGAGACGCGTCGTCACCGGGGCGGATTCGAGTTCGTCGAGACGTCAGCGGGACCGTCCGCCGACCGGACGGAGCCGGTCGGTGCTGACGAGGGAGACGGAGCGGCGGCGGAGGCCGACGTGGACGGA
>JBDGUC010000035.1:0-26027 GCA_042216285.1 Haloferacaceae archaeon | reverse complement strand
CCGGCGGAAACCGACGTGGACGGACCGGCGGAAACCGACGTGGACGGACCGGCGGAAACCGACGTGGACGGACCGGCGGCGGGGGCCGACGCGGACGGAGCGGCGGCGGAGGCCGACCACCCCGCAGAATCCGGGTTCGACTGGGGTGCCCAGTCCGGGCCGTCTCCGGACGCGGACCACTCGTCGGAGGACTCACCGACCGCGACGCCGGACGGCGGGGCCGCGGACGCGGATGCCGACGGCTCCGGGGGGCCCCTCGACCGGATCACCGCGGGGCTGCGGCGAGTGGTCCGGGACTGAGCACGACCGCCCCGTTGCGGGGGCGCGATCCGACCCCCGGCTCGTCCCCCGACGACTACCCGAGGTCGGCCACGAGGCTCCCGGCGACGGCGGCGGCCGCGGCGAGGACGTAGAGCGGAACCCCCGCGTCCGGGAGCGACGACCGGACGAGGTAGACGACGCCCACGCCGACGACGAGGGCGCCGACGGCGGCGCGCAGGGCCCGGCCGCCGGTGATGCGGTCGGCGGCGTTCGGGTCGTCGGGCAGGCCGACGGTCTCGGCGCGAAGCAGCGGCATGGCGACCGCGAGGCCGACGACGAGCGCGTAGGCCCCGGCGGAGGGGACCATGAGGTAGCCGAGGCCGGCCACGACGCCAGCGAGGACGAGACCCGCGACGAGGGCGGCGGGACCGCACTATCCGTCCGCGCCGGACGCGTACGCCGGCCCGTCGTCGCTGGCGTCCGCGTCGTCCGCGTCGACGCCGACCACGGTGCCGACGCCCTTGCTCCGCCCCTCGCGGAAGACGAACCGCTGGCCCTCCTCGATCAGGTAGGGACGGAACTTGAACTCGACCGTCGTCCGGCCGGTGTCGCCCGGGAGGAGCCGACCGTCCTCGGGGTAGAAGGCGGCCGCCTCGCTGACGGTCTCGATGTGGACCACCGGCTCGTAGCCGGCCCCGATGCGCGTCGGGTGGTTCAGCACCATCACCTCGGCCTCGAACGACCGGACCGGATTGGGGTCGGCGTCGGCGGGCAGGAGGGCCATCCCCCGCTGGACCTCGGGTTCGTCGACCCCCTTGAGGGCGATGCCGACGATGCGCCCGGCCGTCGCGCGGTCGACCCGGTGGTAATGCATCTCGATCGACCGGACCTCGACCTCGCGGAACGAGCCGTCGGGCATCGGGCCGAGCAGGAGGTCGTCGTCCGCCTCGACGGTGCCGGAGTTGACCGTCCCCGAGGCGACGGCGCCGACGCCGGTCACGCTGTAAGTGCGGTCGATGTACATGCGGAACCGGCCGCTCCGGTCGCTGGTCTTTGGCAGTCGCTCGAACAGGTCGTCCAGCGCGTCCAGGCCCGCCATCGTCACCGCCGAGGTCCGGAGCACCGGGACGACCCCGTCGCCGATCTCCTCGACGGCGGCGGCGACGCCGTGGCGCTCGATCCGGAGGGGCGTCTGGCCGACGTCCCGGAGCAGATGCTCGACCTCGCGCTCGACCGCCACGACCCGCTCCTCGGCGACCGCGTCGACCTTCGTGATGGCGACGACGGTCGGGAGTTCCGTCGCCAGCAGGATGCCCAGGTGTTCGCGGGTCGTCCGGGTGGGGCCGTCGTCGGCCGCGACCGTCAACAGTCCGTAGTCGAGTTTCTGCCCCACGAGTCCGCGGATCGTGGTGCGGAGCCACGGCTCGTGGCCGACCGTGTCGACGAAGGAGACGAGTTCGTCGGCCTCCTCGACGACCCGGGCCCGGTCGGCCTTGCGGTCCGGGTTGTCCATGCGGACCGGCGTCCCGTCGACGAAGCCGTAGACCGCATACGAGAGGTCGGCCGACAGCCCCCGCTCGACCTCGTGGGGCTGGACGTCGAGGAAGGCCCGCGTCCCGCCGTCGCCGTCGTCGGCCTGCCCGGTGACGAGCGAGCCGACGAGCGTCGACTTGCCGTGGTCGACGTGACCGGCCGTGCCGACCACGATGTGGTCGTCGTCGGTGGCGAGCATCCCGCCCTCGCGGACGGTGGCGACGCCCACGAGGCCGCGACCGCGGTCGGCGCCGACGCCCCACGTCTCGACCTCCTCGATGTGGGCGCCGGCCTCCTCGGCGAGCAAGGAGAGGACGTCCATCGACTCGGAGAATGCGTCCGGATCGATGCCGGCGATCTCGCCGTCGTCGGTGACGCCGACCACGTACGTCGCCTCGCCGTCGCCCGAGAGCACGCGGTGACGCAGTTGCGCCGCCAGGCTCTCCATGCGCCCGTCGGCGAGGTGGATCTCGCGGGAGAGCCGTTCCTTGAACTCGATCGGGCCGCCCTCCTCCTCGCCGCGCTCGAGGGCCTCCTCCAGGGGGGCCCGGTCGGCGCTCATGGCGCCCGGTTTGGAACGGCAGGGCAAAACCCTTTCCGTGTGGGTTCCTGGCGCGTCACACGCCAGCACGCCACGTACCGGTCAGTCGGTCAGCGTCTCGTAGGCCCGGGTGATCCGCTTGAACGCCTCCTCGTCGCCCGACTCCGCGTCGGGATGGAGTTCCTTCGCGCGCTCGCGGTAGGCGGCCCGCACCTCCTCCGGACCCGCCCCCGGATCGAGACCCAGGACGCGGTAGGCCTCCGCCGGCGAGGGACCGGCGTCCGCGGTCGAGGGGGCGCGAGCCCTCCGTCCCCGGCCGCCGTCGCCCCACGGACCGCCGCGCGGGCCGCGACTCGCGGCGCGCTGGCGGCGCGCACCGGCGGATCGGGCCCGAGCGCGCGTTCGGCGCTCCAGCCGTCCCGTCGCCTGGTGCCACATGAAGTACGCCGTGACCGCAAAGGGTAGCGCCACGGGGAGGAGAAACGGCTGTTCGGCGAGTGCGACGGCGGTCAGCGCGACCGCCAGCCCGACGAACACCGCCGCGAGCCCCAGGAGGAGCCGATCACGGTCCACGAACCGGGATAGCGTGCGGAGCGTTGTAAGCGTCCCGGCGCGTCCGCGAAACCGCCCGACTGCGAGCGGTCGTCACCCCCGGTGACGCTCCAGTCGCCGACGGAGGCGCCGGGCCGCCGCCCCCGCGGCGCGGAAGTACGCCGCCTCGTCGTCCGCCCCCTCGCCGGCGAAGATGATCCCCCGCGAGGAGTTGACCAGTCCGACGCCCCCCGCGAGGCCGTACTCGACGGCCGCCTCCGCGTCGCCCCCCTGGGCGCCGACCCCCGGGACGAGGAAGGGGAGGTCCGGGACCAGATCGCGGATCGCGGCGAGTTCGTCCGGCGCGGTGGCGCCGACGACCAGCCCCACGTTCTCCCGCTCGTTCCAGTCGGCCGCCAGCCGGGCGATCCGCTCGTAGACGGTTCCGCCGGCCGCGAGCTCCCGGTCCTGGAGGTCGGCCCCGCCCGCGTTCGAGGTGCGACAGAGGACGAAGACGCCCAGATCGGCGTCGAGGAACGGGGCCAGCGAGTCCCGGCCCATGTACGGGTTGACCGTGACCGCGTCGGCGCCGAGGTCGGCGACCGACCGGGCGTACTGGCGGGCGGTGTTGCCGACGTCGGCGCGCTTCGCGTCGAGGACGACCGGGACGCCCTTGCCGTGGGCGTAGGCGACCGTCTCGCGGAGGGCCCGCCAGCCGTCGGCGTCCTCGTAGAAGGCGGCGTTGGGCTTGAACGCCGCGGCGTGCTCGTGGGTGGCGTCGATCACCCGGCGGTTGAACGCCCAGCGGGGCAGGTCGCTCCCGTCGAGGAAGGCCGGCAGTCGGTCCGGATCGGGGTCGAGGCCGACCGAGACCACGCCGTCGACCCGTTCGATGCGCTCGCGGAGGCGCGCGAAAAAGCCCGCCGCCGTCCCGTCGTCGTCCATGCCCCCGGATCCGGCGGGCGGTCACATACGGGTTTCGTCCGCCGCGTGGACCACCTCGCCGTCGACGACCGTGGCGAGGACCTCGACGTCGTCGATCGCGTCGGGGTGGTCCCAGGGCGACCGGTCGAGGACGACCAGGTCCGCCCGGGTCCCCCGCTCGACGGTCCCGAGTCGGTCCTCGTCGAAGCCGGCGTAGGCGGCGCCCCGCGTGTACGCCCGGAGCGCCGCGGTCACGCCGAGGCGCTGGGCGGGGTCGGGAGCGGTGACGGCGTGGTGGACGCCGACGAGCGGATCGAGGGGCATGCAGTCGCTCCCGAACGCGAGGGGGACGCCGGCGTCCGCGAACGCCCGGAGCCGGTTGGTCGGCCGGCGGTCGCCGAGTCGGTCGGCGTAGAGGCCGTCCTCGCCCGCCCACCGGAGGAAGTTGGGCTGGACGGAGGCGACGACGCCGAGGTCGGCCATCCGGTCGATGGCGTCGTCGGAGGCGAGTTCGGCGTGTTCGATCCGGTGGCGGGGACCGTCCCCTCCGGCGCTCGCCTCCGCGCCGCCGTCGGCCGCGTCGTCGGTGTGGGCGTCGTCGGCCGCGTCGTCGCCGACGACGGCGGCGTAGGCGTCGAGAACGGCGTCGACGGCCTCGTCGCCGATGGCGTGGACGGCCGCCTGGAGGCCCAGGTCGTCGATCCGCCCGACGAGCGCCGCGAGGTCGTCGGGAGCCGTGGTCCACTCGCCGCGCTCGGCGGGGGCGTCGGCGTAGGGGGTCGAGAGCCGCGCCGTGCGGGCGCCGAGGCTCCCGTCCGCGAACGCCTTGATCGCGCCCGTCCGCACCCGGTCGCCGGCGTTCGTCGCCAGCCCCGTCGCCTCGACGGCGTCGAGGCGGTCGCGGTGGTACTGGATCCGAACCCGGAGCGGCAGGTCGCCCGCGAGCGCGAGGTCGCGGTGGGCGCGGGCGACGGCGGGATTCGAGACCACGTCGTGGACGGCGGTCACGCCCCGGGCGACGGCGTGATCCGTCGCCGCCCGGAGCCGGTCCCGCGCCTCGGCCCGGTCGGGCGCCGTGGCGTCGAAGACGGCGCCGGCCGCCGCCTCGACGAGGACGCCCGTCGGCTCGCCGTCCTCGCGCCGGACGCCCGCGGGGAGGGCCCCGAGCGCGTCGAGGGCCGTCGAATCGACCGAGACGAGGTGCATGTCCTCGCGGACGGCCGCGACCGGTCCCCGGTGGGCGACGCCGTCGAGGTCGTCGCGGGTCAGCGGACGGCGCTCGTCCTCGGGCCACGCGCTCTCGTCGTAGCCGTAGCCGAGCACCCACCGTCCCGGGTCGACCTCGGCGGCGCGCACGGAGAGCAGGGCGAGGGCCTCCTCGCGCGTCGCCGCCGTCGAGAGGTCCGCGTGGACGAGCCGTGCCCCGAGCGCGTCGAGGTGGGTGTGGGCGTCGACGAACCCCGGCAGGACGACGCCACCACCGCACTCGACCACTCGCGTCTCCGTGCCGATCAGAAACGCCACGTCGTAGGCGTCGCCGAGGCGGACGATCCGGCCGTCGCGGACGGCGACCGCCCCGTGGGTCCGGTCGGGGTCGGCGAGCGTGTGGACCGTCCCGTCGGTCACCACGAGGTCGGCGGGGGCAGTCATGTGCCGGCAGGGGACGGCGAGGGGGAAAACCGTTCGGGACGGCGAACCGACACGGCTTTGCGCCCGCCGCCACGGTCGACGGGTATGACCGACGACGCCGCCGATTCCGGGGCCGACGACGCCACCGCCGAGGGCGACGCGGCGGCCGACCGCCTCGTCGAGCGGGTGCGCGAGGGCGACCTCCGGCTCCACGAACTCGAAGACCACGCGGACGCCGACGCCGCGACCAGGGCCCGGCGGCGGGTGATCGAGGAGCGATCCGGAACCGACCTCGCCGCCGTCGGGGAGTACGGCTTCCCCGCGGACGAGGCGGCGGCGAACGTCGAGAACATGGTCGGGGCGGCCCGCGTTCCGGTCGGCGTCGCCGGCCCCCTGCCCGTCGACGGCGGGGCGCGGTCGGGGGAGGTGTATCTCCCGCTGGCGACGACGGAGGGAGCGCTGGTGGCGAGCGTCAACCGCGGCTGTGCGGCCATCCGGGCGGCCGGCGGGGCGCGCGCTCGCGTCACCAAGACCGGGATGACCCGGGCGCCGGTCTTCCGGGTCGCGGACGTGGCCGAGGCGGAGGCGCTGGTCGAGTGGATCCGCGACCACGGAGGGGACCTCCGCGAGGCCGCGGAGGCGACGACCGACCACGGCGAACTTCTGGACGTGACGCCCTACGTCGTCGGCGACTCCGTCTTCCTGCGATTCCGGTACGACACCAAGGACGCCATGGGGATGAACATGGCCACCATCGCCACGCGGGCGGCGGCCGACCTGATCGAGACCGAGACGGGGGGGGACCTCGTCGCGCTCTCGGGGAACCTCTGTACCGACAAGAAGCCCGCCGCGATCAACGCCGTCGAGGGGCGCGGCCGGTCGGTGTCGGCCGACGTCGCCCTCCCGCGCGAGGTGGTCGCCGAGCGCCTCCACACGACGCCGGAGGCGGTCGCCGAGGTGAACGCGCGAAAGAACTTCACCGGGAGCGCCCGGGCCGCCAGCCTGGGATTCAACGCCCACGCCGCCAACGTCGTGGCCGCGACCTTCCTCGCCACCGGCCAGGACGCCGCCCAGGTCGTCGAGGGGGCAAACGCCATCACCACCGCCGACGTGCGCGACGGCGACCTCTACCTCTCGGTGTCGCTGGCGTCGCTCGAAGTCGGGACGGTCGGCGGCGGCACCCGCCTGCCCACCCAGGCCGAGGCGCTCGACCTGCTCGGCGTGCGGGGCGGCGGCGACCCGCCCGGATCGAACGCCGACGCGCTCGCCGAGGCCATCGCCGCGGGCGTGCTCGCGGGCGAGTGCTCCCTGCTCGCGGCGCTCGGAGCGCGGCACCTCTCGGGCGCCCACGAGCGACTCGGACGGTGAGGGTCCGGGGACCCGGGCGGAGACGGTCCGGAGGGACTACACCGGCCGGTAGGTGCCGCCGGTCTCGACGGCCTCGCCCCGCCGGACCAGCCGCGAGAGCAGGTCGCGGGCGGCCTCTGCCGGCACGCCGCGGTCCGTCGCGTACGCGACCACGTCGGCCTCGGTCGGCGCGTCGAGCGTCTCGACCGCCTCGCGGACGATTCCGGCGCGGTCGGTCGCGTCGCCGGATCGGTCGCCCTCGCCGGCCGCCGCGACCGCCTCGGGGTCCACGCCGCTCCGGTCGAGATACTCGCGGTCGTCGATCCCGGCGGCCTCGGCCGCACGCTCCAGGTCCCGCCCCGAGGGGACGGCCTCGAAGGCCTCGCCGTCGCCACGGCGGCGGGCGAGCATCGTCGCCCGGGCCTCGCTCGCGGTCGCGCGGTCCTCGCTCTCGAACAGCCGTCGCAGGCGGTCGGTTCGGTGGGTCCGCCCGCATCGGGGACAGGTCGCCGTCTCGGCGTCGCCCGGGTCCGCGACCAGCCAGAGCGCCTCGCAGTCGGTACAGCCGACGACCGCGTACATGCGCGGGAGTGGGGCGGGCGGGCATTTAGTCGTGCGGCCGGCCGGAACGCTCCACCGACGGACGCGGGCGCTCAGGCCAGCGACTCGATCTCGTCGACGACGGCGGCGGCGAACTCGCTGGTCGCCAGTTTCTCGCCCCCGTCGATCTGTCGGTGGAGGTCGTAGGTGACCCGACCCGAGGAGATCACGCGCTCGACGGCCTCGCCCACGAGGTCGGCGGCGTCGCCCCAGCCCAGGTAGTCGAGCATGATGCGCCCGGAGAGGATCATCGCCGTCGGGTTCACCTTGTCCTGACCGGCGTACTTCGGCGCCGAGCCGTGGACCGGTTCGGCGAGGAGTCGGCCGTCGCCGATGTTGGCGCCGGGGGCGACGCCGAGCCCGCCGATCTGGGCGCCCGCGGAGTCCGAGAGGTAATCGCCGTTGAGGTTCGGCATCGCCAGCACGTCGTACTCGGCGGTCCGGGTGAGGAGCTGCTGGAGCATGTTGTCGGCGATCCGGTCGTTGACGACCACGGCGTCCTCGGGCGCCTCGCCGTCGCGCTCCTCCCAGAGCGTGTCCTCGGTGATCACCTCGTCGCCGTACTCCTCCTCGGCGACCTCGTAGCCCCAGTCGCGGAACTGCGCCTCGGTGAACTTCATGATGTTGCCCTTGTGGACGAGCGTCACCGAGTCGCGGTCGTTCGCGAGCGCGTAGTCGATGGCCTTCCGGACCAGGCGCTTGGTGCCGAACTCGGTGATGGGCTTGACGCCGATGCCGACCGGCCCGTCGTGGATCGTGTCGTCGAATCCCATCTCCTCCTCGACGAACTCGCGGACGCGCTGGACCTCCTCGGTTCCCTCCTCCCACTCGATGCCCGCGTAGACGTCCTCGGTGTTCTCCCGGAAGTTCACCATGTCCATGCGCTCGGGGTGAGAGACGGGGGAGGGGACGCCGTCGAGGTAGTAGGTCGGCCGCATGTTGGTGTAGAGGTCGAGTTTCTTCCGGAGGGCGACGTTGAGGCTCCGGAAGCCGGAGCCGACCGGCGTGGTCAGCGGGCCCTTGATGGCGACGCGGAACTCGCGGATCGCCTCGACGGTGTCGTCCGGGAGGTTCTCGTCGTAGCGCTCGCGGGCGCTCTCGCCCGCGTAGAGGCGCATCCACGCGATCTCGCGCCCGGTCTCGTCCGCCGCCGCCTCCAGCACCGACTGGGCGGCCGGCCCGACGTCGGTCCCGATCCCGTCCCCGTAGATGATCGGGACGATCGGATCGTCGGGCACGTCGAGTTCGTCTGCCGTCTCGTCGATGGCGGCGATCGGGGTGCCCGCGTCGGGGACCTCGACCCTGTCGTAGTTCATGGCGTGAGATCGTTCCGCAACGATCGTCATAAAGACTGCCGCTCTCCGGCAGCGCGGGCGTCCCGGCAGCGAGCCCGGAGATCCGGCGAACCGGCGAACCGGCGAACCGGCGAACTAAGGTCGCCGGCTCCCAGGGACGGGACGTGCGCCTCGTGGTTCACGGCGGCGTGGGATCGCCCCCCGTGGAACCGGCGGCCCGTGGGGCGGCGCTGGACGCGGCCGCGTCGGCCGGCGCCCGGGAACGGACGCCGCTCGACGCCGTCGAACGCGCGGTCCGGCGACTGGAGGACGACGAGCGGTTCAACGCGGGGGTCGGGAGCGCCCTGCAGGCCGACGGCGTCGCCCGCACCGACGCCGGCCTGATGACCAGCGACGGCCGCGTCGGCGCGGCCTGCGCGATGTCCGGGGTGGCCCGCGCCGTCTCGGTCGCCCGGGTCGTCCTGGCGGAGACGCCACACGTCCTCGTCGCCGGCGAGGGGGCCGTTCGGCTGGCCGACGCCGCCGGGATGCCTACGGACGCCGACCTCACCACGGAGCGGACGCGCGAGCGGTACGCGGCCGCCGATCCGCCGCCCGGCGACGGGCCACACCTCGACTGGGTGCGCGAGCGATTCGGCGGGAGCGACACCGTGGGCGCCGTCGCGGCCGACGGGGAGCGGTACGCGGCCGCGACCTCGACCGGCGGTCGGTGGTTCGCGCTCGCCGGACGGGTCGGCGACGTCCCCCAGACCGGGGCGGGGTTCTACTGCACGCCGGCCGGCGGAGCCTCCGCGACGGGCGCCGGCGAGGCGATCGCCCGAGTCGGACTGGCACGCCGGGCGGTCGGGACCCTGGAGCGGGGGCTGGACGCCGGGGACGCCGCCGCGCACGCCGTGGAGACGTTCGCCGAGTCGACGGGGGAGACCGCCGGCGTGATCGTCCTCGGCCCGGACGGGGTCGGGCGCGCCCACAACGGGGAGGCGATGGCGACGGCGACCGTCGAGTAGCGGGCGACCGACCATGTCGCAACCTCTTTGCCGCGCTCGTGGCAAACGGGGCCATGGGAATCGGACCGCTGGACGACGAGACCGTCGAGAAGTACCGGGAGGCCGGCGACGTCCTCCGGACCGTGATGGACGAGAGTGCGGAGATGATCGAGCCGGGGGTGCACCACCTCGAAGTCGCCGAGTACGCGGAGGATCGCATCCGCGAACTCGCCGACGGCCCGGCTTTCCCCGCGAACATCAGCGTTGACGAGGAGGCGTCCCACGCCACGCCCTCCCGGGACGACGAGACGGAGTTCGACGACGAGATGGTCTGTCTCGACCTCGGCGTCCACGTCGACGGCTACATCGCGGACGCGGCGGTCACCGTCGATCTCTCGGGGACGCCGGAGATGGTCGAGGCCGCCGAGGAGGCCCTGGACGCCGCGATCGACCGGGTCGCACCCGGCGTCGACACCGGCGAGATCGGCCGGACGATCGAGGAGACCATCCGCTCGCACGGCTACACGCCGATCCTCAACCTGTCCGGCCACGGCGTCGAGCAGTGGGACGCCCACACCGGACCGAACGTTCCCAACCGCGGGGTCGAACGCGGCACCGACCTCGAGGTCGGCGACGTGATCGCCATCGAACCGTTCGTCACCGACGGCCGGGGGAAGGTCGGCGAGGGCCACGACGAGGAGATATACAGCCTCGAAAACGAGCGGTCGGTCCGGGGCCGGACGGCCCGGCAGATCCTCGACCGGATCACCGAACGGTACCGGACCCTCCCCTTCGCTGCCCGGTGGATCGAAGGCCGACGAGCGGACATGACCCTCCGACGGATGACACAGCAGGACGTCCTCCGCGGCTATCCGGTGTTGAAAGAGGAGGAGGGACGACTCGTCAGTCAGGCCGAACACACGCTCATCGTCACCGAGGACGGCTGCGAGATCACGACCGCATAATGGGTCGTTTAGGCGTCGTTCATCCGCAACACCGACTCGGCGCCGCACTCTCGACAGACCGACACCCGGTAGGGTTCCCGGGAGAACTGAGCGTTTTCTTCGGCCGTGCTCTCCGTCCGTATCTCGACGCGGACCTCGTGGAGCGTCACGCCCGTACACCGTTCGCAGGGCTCGCGAACCCCGTCCGGCCCGAGGTGCTCGGTGGCCATTATCGGGTTTAATGCGCCCATAAGCTATAAATCCTCTGTTGTGTCAGACGTCCGTCGGACGGATCAGACGGTGCGAGCGAGCACGAGACGTTTTAGAACCGTCGCTCGTGTCGTCGATCCGTTCGAGAGGGGCAGGTTGAAGCGTCCGGCGCGGCTGGCGCAGGTATGGACCGGCTGTTCGCGCCCTGGCGCATCGAGTGGGTCGAGCGCGACGAGGAACCGATCGACGGCTGTCCGTTCTGCGTGCTGCCCGAACGGGACGACCGGGAGTCCCGGATCGTCGCCCGGAACGACGGGGCCTTCGTCCTTCTCAACAACTACCCCTACAACCCCGGACACGTCATGGTGATCCCCGAGCGACACACGGGGGCCTACGAGGAACTGGACGAGGACGAACTGCTGGCCCACGCCCGACTGAAACAGCGGACGCTCGGGGCGCTTTCGGCGGCGCTCGGGGCCGACGGCGTCAACGCCGGGATGAACCTCGGGGGGGCCGCCGCCGGCGGATCGATCGACGACCACCTCCACGAACACGTCGTCCCGCGGTGGACGGGCGACACCAACTTCATGCCGGTCGTCGGCGACACGAAGGTGATCGTCGAGGCGCTCGACCGGACCTACGACCGCCTCCAGGAGGCCTTCGCCGACCAGGCGGGCGCGACGGCCGGGGACGGCGCGGTTCGATTCTAGCTCAGTCGCCGACGGTGCCGAGTTCCGTCGCCTCCTCGCGGTGGGTCAGGAACTGCTCGCGGCCCCACGCCACGGCCACCCGACTCTCCGCGCGCAGGAGCACCCGCAACTGGCCCCCTTCGTCGTACAGCATGACGCCGACCGACGGGGCGGGGTCCTCCTCGACGAGCAGACCGAACGGGAGCCGTGCGTCGGTCTCGTAGAGCCGAACCCGGTCGGACGAGAGCCACCGATCGACGGCCCGGGCGTGGTTCGAGAGCAGATACTCGACGACCCGGGCCTCCGTCACCGCCTCCAGGGCGAACGAGTCGTCCTCGGCGAGCGCCTCGTTGACCCCCTCGATGTAGCGGATCCCGGTCACGGGGACGAACCCGCGCATCCGGGAGGCCCCGTCGAAGAAGTCCACCATCGCCTCGAACGGACGGTCGGGCGCGTGGGGTTCCGCGCGCACGACGTCGGCCTCGTGACACATCGCCGGGTTCAGTTGCACGTCGCGCTGGAGCCTCGCGAGTTCGGGACGGATCTCGCACAGGGTTTCGAGCGCGTCGCGACACCGGTCGTGGACCTCGACGGCGGTTCGGCCGAACGGCGTCAGTTCGAAGCCGTCGTCACCGCGGGCGAGGAGTCCGACCGCTTCGAGTTCCCGCGTCGCCTCGTAGACCGTCGAACGGGAGACGTCGAGCGCGTCGCGGAGGTCGCGGACGTCGCCGCCCTCCACCTCGACCGCCTCGAGCACCTCGCGGCGCTGTGCGACCCTGTCGAGCACCCGATCGGCCGGCGGGTCGCCGCTCATCGGGCGATCCCACGGGTTCCGGGGACATAATCCTTTATTAAACGAGGGAGGATTTATGTAGGAGGTCCGGGCTCGCCGGACGAATGCCGCGGACTCCCACGCGTGTGGCGTCCTCCGACACGTCCGGAGCGGGTGAGTAATGGGTCCGCGTCCCCTGGGAGTAGCCGTCCCCCCTGTACGATTCGCCCCTCCACCGGCCGGCGACCGCCGTCCGGTCCTCCACGGATCCGGCGGCGGCGGGCGGAATCAGATCGGACGCCCGAAGACGTAGACCGGTTCCGCCTCCGTAATCTCGACCGCGAGACGGTCCCCGGGCGTGACGCCGTGGTCGGTCGCGTCGCGGACGACGACCTGCCGGTAGGCGTCGTCGCGACATTTGATCGAGTCGCCGGTTCCCGGTTCGACGGCCAGCACCTCGCGGCGCTCGCCGACCATCGACTCGTGGACCTCGCGCACCACCTCCATCTTCAGGTCGGTCATGGCCGTCGAGCGCTCCTTCTTGACGGTGCCGCCGAGTCCCTTCATCTCCGCGGCGTCGGTGCCGGGCCGCTTCGAGAACCGGGTGACGTTCACCTTCTCCGGACGAACGTCCCGAAGGAGGTCCATCGAGGCCGCGAAGTCGGCCTCGTCCTCGGTGGGGAAGCCGACGATGAAGTCCGTCGAAAGCGTCCACCGGTCGAGGCGGTCGTCGAACGCCGCGACGACCTCGCGGAACTCCGCGACGCGGTGCTGGCGGCGCATGTCGGCCAGCACCGCGTCGCTTCCCGACTGGACGGGGACGTGCAGGAAGTCGTAGACCTCGTCGTGGTCGGCGAAGACCCGGGCCAGGTCGTGGCGGACGCCGTGGACGCCCTTCGGGTTGGCCATCCCGACGCGCACGCGGAACTCTCCGGGGAGTTCACAGACCCGCTCGACGAGGTCCGGCAGGAGGCTCTCGCCCCGGTTGACGTCCCAGCCGTAGACGCCCGTGTCCTGGCCGGTGATGCGCAGTTCCTTCGCCCCGGCGTCGAGCAGCGCCCGGGCCCGCTCGACGTTCTCCTCGACCGGCGGGGAGTCGATGCGGCCGGTCGCGCGCTTGGTGATGCAGTACGAGCAGTCGCTCATGCAGCCCCGGGCGACGGGCAGGATGCCCACGCGCCCGGCGAGCACCGGCTCGCCGTCCCCCGTCGTCGTCGGACACTCCCCGTTGCGGACCGCGGTGGGGACCTCGTCCCAGTGGCACACCCGGGCGTCGAGGTCGGCGAAGGACTCGCCCTGGGCCAGCGCCATACAGCCCGTGACGATCAGGTCCGCCGTCTCGTCGGCGAGGGCGCGCGCCCGGCGTCGCATCCGGTTCTCGGTGGTCTCGACGACCGTGCAGGTGTTGAGGATGGCCACGTCCGCCGCCGCCGGCCCGTCGACCCGGTGGTGGCCGGCGTCGCGGAGCCGTCGCTCGATCCGCCGGCTCTCGCCCCGGTTTGCCGTACAGCCGTACGTCTCGATGTGGTAGCTGGCCATCTCCCGCCCCGGGCGACGGGCGCGGCGCGCAAAAGCGCGACGGTCCGGCCTCGCGGTTCTCAGAGGTCCACGGACCCGTCGCCCTCGTCGGTCGGATCCGGCGCCCCGTCGAGGATGGCGACGCCGCGCGAGGCGCCGATCCGCTCGGCGCCGGCCTCGACCATCTCGACCGCCGTCGCGTAGTCGCCGATGCCGCCGCTCGCCTTGACGGGCAGGTACTCGGCCATCAGTCGGACGGCGGCGGCGGTCGCGCCGCCCCCGGCGTAGCCCGTCGCGGTCTTGACCATCGCGGCGCCGGCGTCGGCCGCCGCCTCGCAGGCCCGTCGGAGGTCGGCGTCGGAGAGGAGCGGCGCCTCCACGATGACCTTCACGGGCACGTCGACGGCGTCGACGACCGCCGCGAGTTCCTCCCGGGCCGCTCCGTCCTCGCCCGCCCGGATCCGGCCGACGTTGGCCACGACGTCGAGTTCGTCGGCCCCGAGCCGGGCCGCCTCGACGGCCTCGGCCCGCTTGGTCGCCGGCGTGTGCGTGCCGTGGGGGAAGCCGACGACGGTGACGAGCGTCACGTCGGGCGCGTGGGCGGTCGCCGTCGGCAGGTGACACGGGGGGACGCAGGCGTTCATCCCGTGGGCGGCGGCCTCGTCGAGGGCGGTCCGGACGTCCGCGGACGTCGTCGTCGGTCCGAGCACCGTGTGGTCGATGCGGGCGGCCAGGGCGTCCCGATCCATGCGCCCGCGGAGACGGGGCGTCGACAAAACGCTGGCGCCGGGCCGGAGCGTAAGGCTTTCACCCGAACCTGCCCCGGGAGGGAGTATGCCGCTCGTCCCCGACGGGTTCGCGCTGCCGCCGCTCCCGTATCTGGTCGGACTGGCGTTCGGACTCGGGGCGCTCGGCGTCCTCGCGACCCGGCGGCACCCGACCGTCGACGGGCGTCACGTCGTCGCTCTCGCGCCGTGGATGGTGGCCGGCGCGGTGGCCCACGTCCTCTACGTGCTCGACGTCCTCCCGGCGGCCACCCGCCCGCTCGCCGGGACGCCGGCGGTCTACGCCACCACGGCGCTCGTGGCCGGCACGCTCTGGCTCGCCGCCGACGCCGCGGGCGCCGACGTTCCCCTGGCGCTCGGGGTCGCCGGCGGGGCCGCGTCCGTCCCGCTCCTGGCGGCCGCCGCCGCCGTCGGGGGAGCCCACGGCACCCTCTCGCCGCTCTGGCCGGGCGTCGGGCTGGCGGTCGCCGCACTCCTGACCGCCGGGGCGTGGGTCGTGCTGGTGCACCTCCGGCCCGGCGTGACGGTCGCGGGGTGGGTCGGGCCGCTCGCCGTCTTCGCCCACGTCCTCGACGGCGTCTCCACGGCCCTCGGCGTCGACGTCCTCCAGTACGGCGAGCGCACCCCCCTCTCGCGGGTGATCATCAAGGCCGGCCGGACCCTCCCGACGGCCGACGTCCTCGGGGCCGGCTGGCTGTTCATCGCGGTGAAACTGCTCGTCGCCCTGGTCGTCGTCGCCGCCCTCGCGGACCTGGTGGACGACGACCCCGCCGAGGGCAACCTCCTGCTCGGACTGGTGACCGCCGTCGGCCTCGGCCCCGGCGTCCACAACCTCGTGCTCTTCGCCGTCTCGTGAGTTAAATCACCGCCGGGAGTCGGTGCATACTAGGCCAACTATTAACGGGCGTCGAACCCATGCTTCGGGCGAGGCATTAGCATGGGGCTCATCGACAAACTCATGCCGAGCAGCGGCGCCGAGGAGTACGAGTGCAACGAGTGTGGCAACACGTTCAGTCGGATGACCGGACCGAGCGAGAACCCCCCCTGTCCCGAGTGCGGGTCGCTCGACCTCGACGAGAAGTAACGCGGCGCGTCGACGCCACTCGCCCCCGGCGAGGGGCCGACCCGAAGCGACGCCCGCGAATCCCGGGGCCGGGCGCCCCCCTCCACCCCCGGGGACGCCTCACCCCCGGAGTGCGACCGTCGTCCGGATCGAAAGAAATCTCCGAACGACCGGGATATTAGTTGGAAACGGTCGGTTTATTTGCCGGGGGTTGTCATACGTTGTTAAATTATGCGGTTACCGACCCGGACGCAAAGATAACTATTAATATTCATTGAACCCACGGTCCCGACGGGTGATACCATGGGACTCATCGACTTCCTGAGCGACCTCGTCGCCAGTGGCGGCGCCGACGAGTTCGAGTGTAACGACTGTGGAAACAGCTTCACCAGGCTGGTCGGGCCGGGCGAGACGCCGACGTGCCCGGCGTGTGACTCCTTCGACGTCGACCGGGGCTGACCCGCGGGGCGACCATCCGCGGGGGGGGAAGCCCGGCCGGTCGGGGCCCGTCCCGCACGAGGGAGGGCCGGCCGGCCGGGTGCTCCCGCCGCCGACCTTTTTTACGGAGCCGCGCGACCGATCCGCATGGCGAAACAGCCCCATCTCCGCGTCGAGTCGGGCGACCTCCACGACGTCGCACTGCTGCCGGGTGATCCGGACCGGGTCGACCGCATCGCGGAGCGGTGCGAGTCGGCCGACGTGATCGCCCACAACCGCGAGTACCGGGTCGTGAACGCCGAGTACGCCGGCGTCCCGCTGACGGTCTGTTCGACCGGCATCGGCTCGCCGTCGGCCGCCATCGCCGCCGAGGAACTGGCCGCCGTCGGGGTCGAGACCTTCCTGCGCGTCGGGACGACCGGCGCCCTCCAGCCCGGAATCGAGATCGGCGACATGGTGATCGCGACGGGGGCGGCGAAGGCGGAGGGGACGACGAGGCGCTACGAGGCCGTCGAGTACCCCGCGGTGCCGGACCACGGGGTCGTCGACGCGCTGGTGGGGGCCGCCGAGCGCGCCGACGAGGCGACCCACGTGGGTCCCATCGTCACCGACGACGCCTTCTACGCCGAGGACGACGACGCGGTCGAGGACTGGTCGGCGGCCGGGTTGCTCGCCGTCGAGATGGAGGCCGCGGCGCTGTTCGCCCTGGCCCGCCGCCGGGGGTGCCGGGCCGGCGCCATCTGCACCGTGGACGGCAACCTGGTCGAGGGGACCCAGAAGGGCGAGCGCGACGCGGGCGAACTGCCGCCGAAGGCCCGGGACAACGTCGACCGGATGATCCGACTGGCCCTCGACGCGACGACGGCGCTCGCGTAGCCACGCATGCTGGACCGCCTGGCCGCTCGCATCGTCGCGCTCGCCCGGCGCCTGGGCCGGATCGAGCGCCGCGAACTCGTCGCAATCCGGCGATGGATCGAGGACACCGACAACCTCCGCCATCTGACCGTCGTCCTGGCGGTGCCGCTGCTCATCGCGCTGGTCACCGCCCTCTCGGACGCGGTCAACGTCATCTCGTTTCTCCTCTTTCCGCCGCTCGCCTCCGGGACCTACACCCTCTTTGCCGACCCGGAGGGGCGCTACTCCTCGCCCCGGCGGTTCGTGGGGGGACTCACTGCCGGGGCGGTCAGCGGGTGGCTGGCGCTCGACGTCGCGGGCCGGTTCGTGGCGGGTCCGCCGGGAGAGATCCTGGTCAGTCCCCAGAGCGCCGCGCTCGCGGTGTTTCTCACCGCCGTCGTGACCTGGGGGCTCGACCTCGAACTCCCGACGGCGTTCTCGACCGCCCTGCTCGTGTTGACCACCGGGACCACCAAGCTCGCCTACGTGGCCGGGATGGTGCTGTCGGCCATCCTGGTCGCCGGCGCGTTCGTCGTGTGGCGCGACCGGTTCTACGAACGGCGCGCACGGTATCTCTACGGCGCCGTCCAGGGCGACGATCACGTGCTGGTACCCGTGCAGGGGGGCGACGACCGTCCGACGGTCGCGCTCGCCGCGCGGCTGGCCGGCGCACACGAGGCCGGCAAGGTCGTCCTGCTCGACGTGGTCGACGACGACCGCATCGCGGCCGCCGAGCGGGCGGTGCTGGCCGACCGCGAGGTGTCACGCGACCGGCCGACCGGGGAGACCGCCGACGCGGACCGCGACGGGGACGGGACCGCGCCGGGAGCGGCGCCGAGCGACGGCGAGGACGACGCCCGGGAGGCGGCGACCCGTCGCGTCGCCGACGAGGCCGCGGCGGGGCTCGAACGCCAGGCCGACTGGGTGCGCGAGGTCGCCGACGTCCCCTGCGAGGTCGTCGTCGCGACCGGCGACCCGGTGCGGACGACGCTGACGACCGCCCGCGAGGCGGGCTGTGACCTCGTGGCCGCGTCGATCGATCCCGACGCCGAGGAGCTGTCGCCGCTCGTGAGCGGGGTCTTCGCCGCCCGGATCGACGCCGTCGCGCTCCGGTCGGCGGAGGGCCGGTCGTCGTGGCGCCGCGTGCTCGTGCTCGTCTCGCCGTCGAGCGGCCTCTCGCACGCGATGGTGGATTTCGCCGAGCGACTGGTCGACGGGGAGGGCCGGGTCTCGCTGTGTTCCTGCATCGACGCCGAGGTCGAGCGCCGCCGGGCCGAGAGCCGACTGGCCGACCTCGCCGAGACCGCGTGGGGCCGGGTGGAGACGCGGGTGAGCCGGTCGTCGGTCGACGAGTTCCTCCGCGCCTTCGAGGGGAGCTACGACCTCGTCGTGGTCGGATCGAGCGGCGAGCGGTCGCGGGCCTCCCGGCTGGTCGCGCCGCCGACCTACCGCCGGATCGCGGCCCTCGACCTCGCGTGTGACGTCCTGGTCGTCGACTGACGCCGGATCATCCCCGATCGCCCCCCATCAGCTCCTCGGATATCTCGGCGACCTCGGCCTCGGCGTCCCGGTCGCCCAGCGCCGAGCGAACGAGCAGTCGGCCCCCGATGGTCGTGGGGCTGATGACGGTGTTCGCGCCCGCCCGTTCGAGCTTGGTGACGTTCTCGCGGTGGGTGGCGGCGGCGACGATTCGCACGTCGGGGTTGAGCTGTCTGGCGGTCAGGATGGCGAGCGCGTCGGCGGCGTCGTCGTTGGTCGCCGCGACGACGGCCCGGGCCGACCCGATGCCGGCCCGCCCGAGCGTGGTCTCGTCGCTCGGATCGCCGGCGAGCACGTTGACGCCGCGGTCGGTCAGCGCCCGGGCGTAGTCGTCGTCGGGCGTGACGACCACGAACTCGGTCGCGTCGGAGAGTTCGCCGACGATGGGTTCGGTCAGGTCGCCGTAGCCGAGCACGAGCACGTGGCCTTCGAGCAGGTCGAACCGGGTGTGGGTCATGCGTCCGAGCGCCCTCGTGAGCCGGGCTTCGATGGCCGGGGTCAAAAGCACCCCGAGCGCGACGGCGAAGGAGGCGACGCTCACGAACAGGAGCGAGACGCCGAACAGCCGCGCCACCTCCGTCCGGGGGGTGACGTCGCCGTAGCCGACCGTGCTGGCGGTGACGACGGTGTAGTAGAGGGCGTCCATCGGCGTGTCCACGCCGGCGAACTGCTCGCGGAGCGCGTACGTCCCGACGGTGCCGTAGGCCATCGCCCCGACGAACGCGGCCCCCGCCGCCAGCTGCGTGGGCGAGGGCTCGAAGCGCCGGTCGAACCGGCCGCGGTTCGCAAACACCGCCGGCAGGGCCAGGACCGAGAGCACGACCAGCGGCAGGGACGCCGTGCTCACCTGGAGGAGCCCCTGGGCGGCGGTGACCGGGAGGAGGACGACGGTGGTGAGCCACCCGACGCGGTAGCCCCGCCGGAGCATGAACGCGCTGGCCAGCATCAGAAAGCCGGTGAGCGTCCCGGTGAACCCGACCGTCCGCCTGACGAACGGGGGGACGAAGCGGGCGAGCGGGCCGGCGAGCGGCGCGGCGCCGATGTTCGCCAGCCCGGTGGCGATCGACAGGGTCCCGACGGCGAAGGTCACCACGACGGCCGCTCTGACGCCGAGATAGCTGCGCCAGGACCCCATGGCCCGCGTCACGTGGCCGCCGGACATAAAGGTCGGCAGATCGCACGGGCGGGAGGCCGGACCCGCGGGACCGGCCCCCGGAGAGACACGGGAAATTAATGTGTCGTGGCGCCGACCGTCGGCCATGGCGGCGCTACCTGTCGAGGTCCTGTACGGCCTCTATCTCGGGGTTCTGATCGGGGTGGTGCCGGTCCTGGTCGCGTGGACGCTCGGCTTCGTGTTCAAGTACGTCACCGGGGTGACGATACCTGGCCTCGGGGTCGTCGTCCTTTCGGTCGCCATCGCTGGCGCCAACGGCGGCCTGCTGGCGCTGAACGACCCGACGCTGATCGGCTCCGGGAACCAGATTCGGCTCACCGTCGCGCTGGTGGTCGTCCTCATGGCGTCGCTGTACGCCCACGCGGTGGGCGATCGGCTGGGCGCACAGCTTCCCCGGCGCATCACCCTCCGGCGGCTCACCGAGCGGACGCTCTCGGCCGACGTCGTGGATGCCGTCGGCGGCCGGGGACGGGTCCGGGTGACCGTCGCGGGGGAGGTGGGCGACATCGAGGGCTACCCGCCGCTGCCCGCGGACCTGCGGGCCGCGATCCGGGAGACCACCTACGCCTTCCCGGCGGACATCCCGCTCGTGGAACTCGAATCGCGGGTCGCCGACCGCCTCCGGGCCGACCACGACCTCGACGAGGTGTCGGTCAGGCTCGACGAGCGCGCCCAGGCGACGGTCGCCGCCGCGCCCCCCGTCGGCGGACTGTCGAAGCGGGTGCCCGCGGGCGAGCGCGCGGTGACGGTCCGGGCGCCGATCCCGGCCGGACTGGCGAGCGGCGACGAGGTCGCGGTGACGGCCGACGGGACGACACGCGAGGCCTCGGTGCTCGGGGTCGCCGCCACGTCGGCTCCCGACGACGGAACGGCCCGCGAGGACGGCGAATCCGCCGGGGGCGTGGGGACGGAGGGGACCGGCACCCCCGCCGTCGGCCCCGGCGAGGCGCGCGTGACGCTCGGCGTCCCCCGCGAGGGCGCCGCCGCACTCGTCGGCGTGACGGTCGATCGACTCGTCGCGCTCTCGCGGGGGACCCACCGGGAGTTCGAACTCGTCTCGCTCCTCCGGCGCGGGGGGAAGGGCTTTCGCCGGACGACCCTCCGGGCGGGCGGGGCGCTCGACGGCTCGACGCTGGGGGCGGCGTCGGTTCGGGATACCTACGGGGTGGCTGTGCTCGCCGTCCGCGGGCGCGACGACGACGGCTGGACGCTGGTGCCACGCGGCGACCACCGGCTCGCGGCGGGCGACGCGCTCCTCGTCGTCGGCGGCCGCGACGCCCTCGATCGGTTCGCGGGGGCGGTCGCGTGAGCGCGAGCGTCGGCGCGACCGCGACGGCCCTCGGCCCGCTCCAGGCGGGCGTCGGGGGGCTCGGCGCCACCCGGACGCTCGTCCGACTGCTGGCGTTCCTCGCGGTCGCGGCCCTGACCGGCGCCCTCGTCGCGGCCGTCTACCGGTGGTACGCCCGGCGGCGCGTTCCCGTCGGGCCGATGATCCTCTCCGGCACCGGCGTCGTCGCCGTCTATCTCAACACCGTCGGGCTGTACGGCGACGTTCTCGCCGGGACCGACACCTCGATCTTCACCCCGGCGGTGATCCTGTTCAACCTGGGCGCGCTCGTCTTCGGGGGCGTGGGGGCGGCGGGGGGTCGCCACGTGGGCGACCGGATCGCCACCGACACGTTCGTCGCCCTGGGCGCCCGGGAACTCGACACGGACGTGGGCCGGATCGTGCGCTCCGTCGGCCGCGTCACCGCCGTGGAACTCCCCGATGAGGTCGAGGACATGGACGGCTACGATCCGGTCAGTCGGGAGGTGAAATCCCAGTTCGCCGGCAAGACGCTGCTCTTTCCCCGCCGGCTGACCGGGCCCGAACTCCGCGACCGGCTGGTGACGCGGCTCAAGCAGGACTACGGCGTCGGGCACGTCGACGTCGAGATGACCGGGTCGGGGACCGTCGACTACCTGGCCGTCGGCACCCGGATCGCCGGCGTCGGCCCGACGCTCGCGCCCGGCACCGTGGCGTGTACGATCGACGCGGATCCGGCCGCCGGCGCCAGCCCCGGGGACGTGGTGCAGGTCTGGCGGACCGACCCGGAGACGGGACCGGAGCGGGTGCTCACGGGCGAACTCCGGGCGACGGCCGACGACGCCGCGACGCTGGCGGTCGACGCGGCGGAGGCGACGGCGCTCGACGCCACGACGACCTACCGGCTGGTGACGCTCCCCGCCGAGCCGCGGGCCGACCGGGAGTTCGCGGCCGCGCTCCGCGCCGCCGACGAGACGATGGGCGTCGTCACCGTCGCCGAGGAGGGCGCGCTCGCCGGACGGACGGTCGCGGACGCGAACGAGGCCGCGACCGTCGTCGCCGTCAGGCCGCCGACCGGGCCCGTCGAGACGCTCCCCCAGCGGACCCGGACGCTCGCGCCCGGCGACGCCCTCTACGTCGTCGCCCGGCCCGAGGAACTCCGCCGGCTCGAAGCGCGGGCCAGCGCGGCGGACGCCGTGACGGCGGACGAGGGCGACGAGGGCGACGAGGACGCCAGAACTGACGCACAACCCTCTTGACCGCGGGGCGGCGACGGCGGGGTGATGCACGTGCGCTGGAAGCTGTTCGCCGACCTCGCCGAAGTCGCCGGCGAACGGGAGGTCGACCTCGAACTGCCAGCGGGCGCGACCGTCGACGACGCGCTCGCGGCCCTGCTCGACGCCCGGCCGGGACTCGCCGACCGCGTCCTCGACGACGGCGACCTGAGGGAACACGTCAACGTCCTGCGCAACGGGCGGGGGGTCGACGACGAGGGGCTGTCGGCGACCGTCGAGGCGGGCGACGAACTGGCCATGTTCCCGCCGGTCAGCGGCGGTTAGCGTGGATCACGCCGTCACCGGACGGGAACGGCGACGGAGAACGAAGGTCGGAGAACGGAGGTCGGAGGTCGGAAGGAGGGGGACGGAGCAGCGGCGGCCGATGTGGTCCGGATCGACGGCGGGCGACCGCCGTGCGTCCTCAGTCGGGCCGCGGGCGCGCGATGAACAGCGTCTGGACGATGCTGAACGGGTTGTACATCGACTGGTGGCACGGGCAGTAGACCCAGTTGGGGGAGCCGAACTTGGCCGCGGCGCTGGTCTGCTTCCAGCCGGGCACGCAACAGAAGTGGGTACACTTGTCCAGCCAGGCGATGGCTCCCTTGGCGGTGGCCGCCTGGATCCACTTCCGGGTCTGGTCGGAGATGTCGCCCCCGCCGTTCGCCAGCTTCTCGATGATCGGACTGCGGATGACCTGGATCGGCATCGTGTTGTCCGAGTTCTGGGAGCGCCAGGTGCCGGTCGCCGGCTGCCCGAGGCCCGGGTCGCCGAAGCCGTTGCCCCAGGTCTTGTACTGGTCGAAGTCGTTGATGTTGAGTTTGTCGCCCTCCTCGTAGGTGTCCTTTTGCCACTGGTAGGCCGGACTCGCGTCGGAGCGGAGGTAGTTGTCGGTTTCGAGGTCGGGCTGGAGTCCCTTGTAGGACTCGACGCCGCAGTACTGATACCACTCCTGGGAGTAGGTGACGCCGCTCCCCTTGTAGTTCTCCGTCTCCGCGAGTTTGACGGTGAGCCCGCCCTGTTTGACCTCCTTGACGTCGGGCCAGACGCCCTTGATGAAGCCATCGCCGTCGATCTCGATCGGGATCATGGGCATGCCCCTGGGGGCGGGCCCGGCGACGTTCTCGATGGCCCAGGCCTGCGTCGCGCCCCCGCCGGCGCCCGGCGAACTGGTCGCGCTGTTGATCGTCGCCGCGCCCGCCGCCCCGACGCCGGCGAGCGTCGCACCGCCGACGACCCCCTTGACGAACCGGCGGCGCCCCGAGTCCTCGGGGTATTTGTCGCTGTCGTCCGCGCTCATGGCCGAGGGTTCGTACGTGTGGGCAAAAGCCTGACGAAGTGGTCGACGGCGGGGGAGATCCGGGGACCGAACCGGCGTCGACGCCGCTCCGGCGGGGTCACGCGTTCCAGGGCGCGTCGGCCGGGTCCACGAGGCGCTCGCGTCGGTCGATGCCGTCGATCCGCGCCACGTCCTCGTCGTCGAGCGCCAGGTCCCGCCCCCGGAGGTTCTCCCGGACGTGGGCGGGGGTCCCGGATTTCGGGATGGGGACGGCCCCCTTCGCCAGCAGCCAGGCGATCGAGACCTGGGCGGGGGTGGCGCCGTGTTTCTCGGCCACGTCGCGGAGTTCCGGCAGTTCCGTGACGGCGCCGCGCGCGAGCGGGCAGTAGGCCACGAGGCGGTGGCCGTGGTCGGCGGCGTACGCGCGCAGGTCCTCCTGGGGCCACAGGGGATGCATCTCGACCTGGTGGGCGAGGACCGGCGCGTCGAGGTGTTCGCGGGCCTCGTCGAGGAGGTCCGGAGTGAAGTTCGAGAGCCCCACGTGGCGGGCGATCCCCTCCTCGCGCGCCGCGGCGAGCGCCGGGAGCGTCTCGGCCGGGTCGTAGGTGCCGCGGGGCCAGTGGACGTACAGGAGGTCGATGGCGTCGAGAGCGAGGGCGTCGCGGCTCTCGCGGGCGCCGTCGAGCAGGGCCTCGCGGCCGAGGCCGTCGTGCCAGACCTTCGTCGCCACGAAGACCTCCTCGCGGGGGACCTCGCTCGCCGCGAGGCCCCGACCGACGGCGGCCTCGTTGCCGTACATCCGTGCGGTGTCGAGGTGGCGGTAGCCGGCGGCGAGCGCCGTGCGGACGGCCGCGATGCAGGTCTCGCCGCGGAGCCGGTACGTGCCGAAGCCCACGTCGGGGAGGGAAGCCGGTCCGGGCATGTGCCCCCGTGGGTGGGCGACGGACATGAAACCACGCGGCGCCGGGACCGGATCGTGGGACGGCGTGGCGCGGGTGTCGGGTCCCGAAACGGTTTTGAACCGGGATGGCACACGGTTGGTATGCCGACGGAACCCGACACGGGGTACGACCCCTCGAAGGGTCGGAAGTTCGTTTTCGTGACGGGAGGGGTGATGTCCGGGCTTGGGAAGGGGATCACGGCCGCGAGCGTCGGCCGCCTGCTCGCCAACGCCGGCTTCGACGTGACCGCGGTCAAGGTCGATCCGTACCTGAACGTCGACGCCGGGACGATGAATCCCTACCAGCACGGGGAGGTGTACGTGCTGAAAGACGGCGGGGAGGTCGACCTCGACCTCGGGAACTACGAGCGGTTCCTCGGTACCGACATGACCTCCGACCACAACGTGACGACGGGGAAGGTCTACGAGCACGTCATCGAGAAGGAGCGGTCCGGCGACTACCTCGGGTCGACCGTCCAGATCATTCCACACATCACCGACGACATCAAGCGACGCATCCGCGAGGCCGCCGAGGGGACCGACGTCTGCTTCGTCGAGGTCGGCGGCACCGTGGGCGACATCGAGGGGATGCCCTACCTGGAGGCGCTCCGGCAGTTCGCCCACGAACAGGACGAGGAGGACATCCTCTTCACGCACGTGACGCTCGTCCCGTACTCGAAGAACGGCGAGCAAAAGACCAAGCCCACCCAGCACTCGGTCAAGGAGTTGCGGAGCATCGGGCTCCAGCCCGACGTGCTGGTCGGTCGGTGCGAGGACCGCCTGACCGAGAAGGCCCGAAAGAAGATCGCGCTCTTCTGTGACGTGCCGACGGCCGCGGTGGTCTCGAACCCCGACGTGGACGACATCTACCACGTGCCCCAGGTGATCGAGGAGGAGGGCCTCGACGAGTACGTGATGGAGCAACTCGACATCGCCGACGAGGCGCGTCCGCCCGCCGAGCGAAAGAGCCGGTGGCGGGACCTGGTCAGCCGGGAACGCGAGGAGGAGGTCGCGGTCGCGCTCGTCGGCAAGTACGACATGGAGGACGCCTACATGTCGGTCCACGAGGCGCTGAAACACGCGGGCATCGAGTGTGGCGTCGAGATCGACGTGAAGTGGGTCGACTCCGAGGGCGCCCTCGACCGGCACGCCGAGCGTCTGCGCGAGGCGGACGGCGTCGTCGTTCCCGGCGGGTTCGGCGCCCGGGGAACCGAGGGGAAGATCGAGGCCATCCGGTACGCCCGCGAGAACGACGTCCCCTTCCTCGGGCTCTGTCTGGGCTTCCAGATGGCGGTCGTCGAGCACGCGCGCTCCGCGCTGGGACTGGAGGGCGCCCACTCCGCCGAGATCGACGCCGACACGCCACACCCGGTGATCGACCTCCTGCCCGAGCAGTACGACCTCGACGACATGGGCGGGACGATGCGCCTGGGCGCACACACGACCGAGATCGACCCGGGGACGCTCGCCGCCGAGGTGTACGGCGCCGAGCAGTGCACCGAGCGCCACCGCCACCGCTACGAGGTCAACCCCGAGTACATCGACGACCTGGAGG